>JAVCDD010000044.1 GCA_030765125.1 Candidatus Hatepunaea meridiana | reverse complement strand
TATAATTGTTTGAAACATTAAAAGTTCCGCGTAGGGGCCGATTTATCGAGCCCTTTTGCATAAGTAGAAGGGGCTCAATAAATTGGCCCCTACGCGAAATTCGCACTTAACAAAGTAATGGTAGTGTTTGACAGAAAATTCCCATGTTTACAGATTTACTCACTACACAGTCTACCCTTTTGTAGGTTTGAAATATATTCTTCATAAGTATCGTTAAATCCGATCTGTTGATCATTACCGTAATCTTTCAATTGCCAGTATGGCGGCGAAGTTACGACCAGATGAATAGATCTGTCCGGTATTTCTATCATAGACCGTGAATCACCGATGATTATTTTATGAATTGTTTTCATACTATTGATAATGCCTATACTTCTTATCCGCCTCCCCAAAGTGTCAATCTTTCCACTTCATTAGACGCGATACTCTCAGGTTGTCCGAGAATAGGATTTCTATCTGATTTGTCATTCCGGACTTGACAGACTGTCCGAGAATGACAAATTAGGCATTCTCGGACAGTCTGCTCCTGTCGTATAATCTGTATATCACTTTATATATCACCGGTGTGAGACTGTTTCAACAACTCATCTAGGTTTACTTCTTTCGGTTCGTTCAATTTCACCGCTTCTTTGATCCAGGCTTTGATTTGATCTTCAGGTATCCTGTCCGGTAAATCTATTGTTATATGCCGCATTGTCTTGCCAATGCCCTGCAGTAATTTATGCGGATCTATAAGGTCGACGCCTGCCGGGAAGCCGAAGTGGATGGATCCTCTTCGCGACCGCATGTAACACAGTCGTCCGTTATAGATAAACCAGGGATGGTCGAATAGTATTTTCTCATTTATCTCCGGCGCTGCTTCGTGAACAATGCGTCGCAGTTGTCCGGCGATTTCTTGTAATGGAGTGTTTAACCTTGAAATATAATTGTCAACGTCTGGGTTCTTCTGTTTGTTTACGTTCTCATCGGAACGATGTTCGGAAGTCATACTGTTTTAATCCTCTTAATTTTAGACTCTACCTTAATCTTAAAAGATAATAATCAATTACCTCACAAGCAAGTATGTAAATACATACCGTGATTATAAGTACGTTTTTTAGTACTTTTTAAAAGATTGATCCACTGTTGAATAGGAAATAAGGGGACAGTATACCTGTTTTTTCTTTGGACTGTCGTTATTATAAAGAGTATTTATAAAATAGGTATACTGTCCCCTTATTTCCAGCTTGTGTGAGATTAATTCGCGAATACAATTTTGATGGTTTTTCTTGATTATTGAATTGAACACTTGCTTTCAGCAATAATTGATATTAAATTTCTAAGCTTAATATGATTGTGCTTGTTTTAGGCACGGTCAGTTGGAAAATGGGGATGTAGCTCAGTTTGGTTAGAGTATCGGCCTGTCACGCCGAGGGTCGCGAGTTCGAGTCTCGTCATCCCCGCTAGTGTTTTATTGCAAAAAGCCCGATCTGAAGATCGGGCTTTTTGTTATTTAACGCATACCGTAAAAAATTTGAAACTTACCGAATATCATAAGTTTGCAACTCCCATTCCTCCACATCTTGCACATCTCCTGAAGTTCTTGTCCATTCCTCGTAGATAAATCCTATACCGATGGCATAATAGTCATAAAACACATCCCTGTTTTCGATATTGCTATTCGCGCCTTTAATTCGTTCTATTTTCACGACGTAACAACTGTCGAAAACTCCGGCTTCCAAGTTGATCGAGGCATATTTTTGGTGAACTATATATACAGAGTTCTCAAAATAATCATGATCTCTATACTCGCTTTGGTGGATTGTGTCGCCTTCATTGGCTTCGGGAAAACCGAGGAATTCGTTCATCTTGAACCAACTGTTTTCATGCCCATGATTCCAGAAGATCGTATCACTTTGGTATGAGTAGTATTTCGTTAACTCAACCAAACCTGACGCTAAATGAAAATCATATTCCATCCTGTAGCATTTTCTGTTCAATAGTGTTGTATCGCACACGATTTCTCTAATCTCTTCAGCTTCCATCTCTCCATTTTTCATACCTATATATGTCCAACGATTGCCGACTGTAAGCGGGAACAGATCGCAGGCAGAAAGTGTTGATTCTCCTGGATCAGTCGGTGTATCATCACCGTTATTATCACAACCGGAAAGTAGTAATACAATAAGTAAAAAGAATGGTCTCAACTTAGTTCCTTGTATGCCTGGTTAGGTTATCAAGCATCAGAATCGGATTGTTGTCGTTAATTCATATCGTTCATTAGTACTGGTTTTATTTCCCTCAATTTCAGTTTCAAACAAAATGAAGCGCGGCTGAATATTAAGGTTCCACAAGATATAGTTGAGATAAACGTGCATTGCTGTCCGGATAGCCGTTGCGCCATAGTAAGGTCGGAAATTGAGTATCTGTGAATTATACTGGTACCTACCGGTCAAGCGTAATCCCCTGTATTCACCGGCTAATGTATAATCCCAAAATCTAGCGGTATATACATCTTCACGCCGGTCATATCCATAACTGAATATAAAATCTGCGCCTGATTGATATTCCTCAAGATAATATCTTATTTTTTCTGTAATACCCCAGATGTTTTCATCAACATATACTGAATCAGTATCAACTGTTGAAGTCCTATTTTTGTCGCCAATCCGGGAAGGAAGTCCGTAATCAAAATCAAGGTTACAGTTTAATCCTTTCACTTTCAATAGATTAAATCCATTCAACGTTTGAATGACATCCAAAGAAAACCCACCTATGAAAATATACTGATCCATTTGTGGACTAATATCAGTTTGTTTATTATCCAGGGTATAATCGCGTTCATACCCACTGACGTAGTCCGTATGATAAGCTCCTCGTATAGTAACAGGACCTACCGGAACTGTCAGTTTTGCTCCATTCAGGAAGCCCATTTTATCATTAAAGACTCCGTCTGTCGCATTATCCTGACGAACAGGATCTCGCAGGTTGTTACTGGCGGCGTATAGATCCCACATTGCATTACCTTTTTGTGGTACTCTGCCAAGCATAAGATCCGCATAGGGCGGCTTCCAATTGATGTAAGCTTCCTGCAGACCGGGTTGAAGACCGCTGGTATTCTCGTTGTTTACATCCTGCCACATAACACTCCCGACTCCGGATCGCAAGGTTACTGCTCCGGTGACGTATTCGCTAAGTTCAACAGTAAACCCGAATTTATAACCGAGTCGCGTCTTGGTGTTTGCATCCGTATGTTTCAGGAGTCCTCTTGCGCTGTCAGTTGCCGTGAAACCGTAATACTCTTCGCTTATTTCATGTCTTAAGCGAGAGGATACGACTCCGAACCAGTTGAATGTGTTGGTTGCGAAAGCGACGTCGAATAACATCGCTGTCAGTGTGATGGTTATGAACCATTTTTTCATTAGTATCTCCGTTTTTTTTGTTTAATTATCTGTGCTATCAGTAGATGCGACGCTCTCGTCGCATAATTACGTGTCGACAATTCAGGATGCTTAGTTCAGAGTTCATCCCAAAGTTTCGTGATGAATTGTAAACTCTGGATTCCGGGTTCCTATGTTGATCTACGTGGTATCCGTAAACGGTTACGTATCTCAACAGCCACGATTTCAAGACTCAATCGGGTATCCTGACATTTCTGATATAATTCAACGACATCCTTAAAATAGAAGTAAGTCAATTTATTATCCATATACATCGGCGCTCCAGCGAATACCGATTCATAGAGCACGTCGTCTAACCTTCGTTTCCGGTGCGATGGGCAAACAATAACCAGTTTTCCTTGTATATTGATTTTTATCTTTAGTAATTCAATAAACCTTTCTATTCCTGATGTTATTGCCGTAGATTTTTCTATCTCGAAAGCGTAAGCCGGAAAACCAGCGCTGTCAAACAAGATTAAATCTATCTGCTCAACTTTCTTTCGACTGTATCGGGATAGTCCTAAACCTCGCGGTAAGCCGGTTAAACTTAATGCAGCCAGTCTCTTGGCATCTGAGCCCCGACTTCGTTCGTTTAATCCAATATAAGACTGAAAACCGATAGAATTTCCTAATAGCGCTAATCTGTAAATAAGCTCGTTATGTTCAACTTCATCCTCGGTATCAACTGACCATATCGGCAATCCGGAAGCGCCCCGGTTTACTCCGGAAAGCGCATGTTCATCGAATATCTCTACTTGCGGAGCCTCCCTTAGGCGCCAGAATTGGGCTCCGTTTGGTTCTGCGATTTTTTCTAACTCAGCAGTAAATGTCTGATCGACAGGCTGTTTCCCGTTTTTCAGTTCAGGCATAACGTGTGCCCAAATCATATCAAACGTCGGTCTTATGTCACGTCGTTTACAGTAATTAAGATAAGACTCAGTGTAAATTCTAATGCGGTCATGTAAGGGAATATAACTGCCGAGCTTGGTGTTTGGCGGAATAACCCATCTATTGAATAGTGGATTGAAGTCGAATTTATCTCCTAAAAGCGGCGTAATATCAGCTATGTTATCTTTCAGTTCTGCCAACAGACCGGTTTCGATGAGTTTAGGAATTAGATCGTTATAGATATCCTCAGTCGAAGCGCCGTTTTCACCCTGCACAATGGACAATTCCGCTGAATTCATAATGAAATCAACTGCTTTAACACCCACGCTCGACACTGCTAATGTCTTTGGACGGCGTTTCTTTATGAAGTTTATTACCAATTCGCCGGAAAGAACTTTTAGCGGATTTTTGTGCTTATGGTATGAAATAATTCCAGCTTTAACGACGGCGGTGTTTACATATTCAAAACCGCAAGCTTCGGCAGCTTTGACGATGGTCGTCCAATAGCGAGTATCTTTGTGATAAAAAACTAACGAGAACCAACGATCATATTTCAGGATGCGGAATATTTCATAGATACTCTGCTGCAAACGTTCAGAATAATCCTCTTTAGTTTTCGATAAATTACCACCTTCAATTATTTCCGCTTGTCTGTCGTCATCGGTAACGGGTAAGTCAAGCCAGGCGTTCCACATTGTCGACAGGTCGAGGTAGGCAAAATTGGCGCCGTAGGGAGGATCGGTGTAAATGTAGTCGGCGGATTCGGTTGGGATTAATAATCTAAGATCAGTTGCATCACCTTTAATTATCCTTAGATTTTCAGAAGAGTAAAAATCTCCAATAACGTCATTAGTTTCTTTTTTTGCTTCAATGAATTTTTTGTATTTACTGCAAAATTCATTATAAGGTTCAAGCTCAACAGGGTTAGGGGGACGCCAATATCGTGCTACTTTTAGAACAGCGCTAATCGGACCGCCTTTTGGAACGCCGTTATTCTCAGTTCTGGTTACAGTTAGATTGCATTTTTGAACAGTAGCAGAAAAGACAAATAGTAATAAATCGCGAATCAAGTCATCTTGGGTTTCGAGAATGACCGTTCTTAATCGTGCTAACACTAAAAGCTGTCGAGGTGCAAACAGATCGTGAACATACTTGAAGTCAGCATTTATCGGCAATGGAACATCTTCAGGATACCAATCGTCTATTGATAATCCGGCTATTTCAGAATCGGATAATTTCGTTAGTTCTTTGCAGTAAGGTTTGATTATGGATTCTATCCTAATAAACTCATTATCAATCGCTTCCAGATCAACCGGCGAGACCGCAATACATTGTGTAATAAAATTAGCAAGCGGATTGATATCCACATGCACAGCTCTCCGCTTCAACACCAACGCTTCAATAGCAGCCACACCCGACCCGCCGAATGGATCCACGACCAAATCACCCGGTTGTGTGAAAGTCTTGATATATTCCTGCACAACGTTATAGCTGCGACGGGTAAAATACGGATGGACGCCGTAGTGCCGCTTTGCTTCCTGACGCTTTGGCGGGATGGGTTTGGATACTGGGTTTATATTTAGGTAGTCCATTTTATTATTGTGTTAGTCAATTAACTCGGTTTTTCTGAAACTGTGTTATGGTGCTTTTGATTTCGGTTTTTAAACATTGCCATATTTGAAAGGAAACTTTACGGTAATTTCCTACACATTTGCTTATAGTTTGATTCATAATCATTAAACCTATGGCAAACCTGTATGGTCGTTTGATGCGGTGTCAAATGTGCAAAATGTATTTCACCTCCGATACCTAAGCGTTGTTCGAAAGGTAATTTGTCATCTTCTTCCTTTTGCTTATACATAATCTTGATGATGTCTCTTGGCAATTCTTTAATTTTAGCTATTTCTGTTATTGCCAAAGCTGGTTTAACACTTATCGAATACTGTAATTCCTCTAATGCGAAGTTATTAGTTGAACGAAAAGCAAAACCTTTACAACTATTATCATGCCATGAATAACCAAAGTGGTAGATAGTGGATGTGTATCGTTCAGTTATATCAGCACATTGATGCCATAATTCACGAAGGCATTTCGGTGTAAAATTACCTAAATACTCAATATCCTTGGCTATGATTCCAGTTTGAATTTTAATATACCAATTCACAACAAATGGTACTATACCTGTTCCACACATCAAACCACCTAAATGGGGTAAAAGGAAAATCTTAGACGTGTATAACAGCGGTTTTTTGTCCTCATTTAGAGACAGTGTATCCATTGCAACAGAGACTTGGTTTGGTTCGAGTTGGTAGATGAGGGCTGTCATAATTTTAATTCCACTTCATTATCGCCTTAGATTCACAGGATCCGGGCTACATCTTCACATTCTGATAAAGCTCCGTTTCACCTTCGCTCTTTGCGATAATCGCCGTTCCAATACTGTCGCTGGTAACGTTTACCATTGTCCGGAACATATCAAGGGGGCGATCAACTGCGAGCATTGTTCCGATTATCAATGCTACGTCTGCGTCTTTGAAACCGACAGCTTGGGTTACAATGAAAATCATAACCAACCCGGCGCTCGGAATTCCGGCAGCGCCTATGGACGCCAGTAAAGCCGTTATGACAACGATGAATTGCTGGGAAAACGATAAATCTATTCCCAGAACCTGTGCGATGAAAAGCACTCCAGCACATTCATATAGCGCAGTACCGTCCATATTAACCGTAGCTCCCATCGGCAGTACAAAACTGGAAACACGATTGGAAACACCGGCGTTTTCTTCGATACACCGCATTGTAACCGGCAGCGTTGCGCTGGAAGAACTGGTTGAAAAAGCTGTCGCCATTGCCGACGCCATCGATCGATAATGATGGATAGGATTTATCCGTGTAAGCAGGAAGAACAATATCGGTAAAACAACAAACAAGTGGATCGTTAAACCAGTGGCAATTGTCGCCATATATATCCCGACTGCTGTAAAAAGATCAAATCCTGAAGTTGCCACTGCTTTAGTAATCAGACCTAACACCCCTAACGGCGCTAATTTAATTACGTATTCGGTAACCTTCATAATCGCTTCGAAAAATGACTCAAACAAATTCCTCAGAGTGTCGCGATACTTAGGCTCGAGCTTTGTAATAACAACGCCCAGAAAGATAGCGAAAAAGATTATACCGAGCATATCGCCGGAGGATGCAGCATTTACCGGATTGAGGGGGATCATTCGGATCAGGATTCCTGCCGGTGAACCGGGTGTTTGGATAGTTGAAGCATCAAAGTTAGCGGACGTCGCGAGCGTTACGCCATCACCGGGACGGATTATATTAGTAAGCGTCAATCCGATGAGAATGGCGAACAGACTTGTCGTTACATAATACAGTAATGTCTTTCCACCCAGCCGTCCCAGACTCTTTCCGTCGCTGATGCCGGAAACGCCTGTTACGATAGATGAAAAAATCAATGGGACTATCACCATTTTCAGCAACCGGATGAAGATCGTGCCCAGCGATGTTATCAACCCATAGAACCAACCCGTCGGTTCGCCGTGATAGACATTTTGGAAGATTATCCCAAACACGACGCCAACAGCCATTGCGATCAGTATTTGCCAGTGTAATTTAAGTTTCATTATGTTTTCCAAGTTTTGAGTTCAGAGTTTAGAACTGAGAGTTCGAGCTTCAGCTTGTTTTGAGCTTACACAATAATTCACAGCAGATTTAACAGATTAAGCAGATGAGGGCAGGCTCAGTAGCGTAGACGCCTTTACCTGCGATGATCTCATGCGACAGGAGTGTCGCATCTACTATAAAAAATCTGCGTAATCTGAGGATAGAAAGAAGGATATCTATTCAATCCCAACCGATTTCAGTATCTTAGCAAATTCTTCCTTTTCCCAATCCTGACCAACTTCCTGAATGACTTTGCAGCTTCCTGCATATCATTTTTTCCTTCGTCAATTAGTTCAGGTAGATACTTCACCTTTGCTTTACCAATGAAGATACGGCACCACGCTGCACCATCCTTGTCATCCTGTTCGTCGGCAACCTTGATTCCCTCTTCGAGTGTCTTGATTGCATCTGAAGCATTACCGGCAGCTAACTCGGCAATCCCAAGATCCCAAAGCGACCACATAAGTGGTCCCGGTTGAGGTATTTCACGCCGGAGTGTGAGTTGTTGGGTAGCAGCGCTGATGATGAGGGGTAGGTTTTCAGGATCAACGCCTTCGTCGAAATCAGGCATAAAGAATGCGCTGATGTTGTGCAGCATCATTGCCGCGGGTAGCTTGAAACCCTTCTCAAGGGAGTAATCAACACCGACTTGACCAATTTCTGCTGAAGCCTTCGGGTCTTTCTTGACATTGTTAATATCACACTGAACATTCATCCAGGTCTGAATGACGACCTTGTCATCACCGAGCCCGATTAGATAAGCCTTCGACGAATCAATCTGACCGCTCTGCAAATAGCCATAGATCTTTTCAACTGTTTCCTGGTTGGACAGATACGGACTTTGTCCTTCATTTGCCATCAGGTTACCTCCGTTGATTAAAGTTACGGAACTTAATAAGATAATAATCTTAAGTATGCTTTGTCTAATAAATCCTGGTTTTAACTTTGTGAACATAAAAATTTCCCTACTTTTATTTTCTCGAAACAAGTTCAGAGTTCAAGCTTTAGCTTGTTTTTTATAGAATTCACAGCAGATTAAACAGATTAAGCAGAAAACAGAAAAATCGCAGGAGGGGATGCCTCTGCGCGTGTGGTAACGTCGAAGACAGCCTAAAGGCTGGACTCTGAACTCACCCATACTCCTCTGCGCATGTGGTAATGCCATCCACAAAAGTAGAGTGTACTATTCCACTTCCCTTACCAACCGAAATCCCAAATCATCATATCTGATAGTCGGTCGCCCTCGACTTCGATAAGCCGACCGACAGCGGCGGGCGTTGTATCCCCATTCCTGTATTACTGATCCTCCTCCTCGATAGATACGCTGCGATCCGACGGGGGAAAGCCAGGCGCTGCCATCAACGGGCGCCCCCGCATAGCTTCTGTGATACCAGTCCTCGCACCACTCGTAGACATTTCCGTGCATATCGTACAATCCCCAGGCGTTCGGGAGCTTCTGACCAACCGGATAGGTTTGACCTGTATAGCCGACAATTGTCCAGGAAAACAGATCGAGCGCTGCATATTCATTGTCATCACCCCAGGGGAAACGTGTATTTGAACCGGCTCGACAAGCATATTCCCACTCCGCTTCGGATGGCAGTCGATAATGTTTTCCCGGATCAATCCTGTTTAACCGTCTTAAGAACGCTTGAATGTCATTCCACGAAACTTGCTCGACCGGTAGATTATCACCCTTGAAACAGGAAGGATTATAACCCATAATCTGCTTCCATTGAAACTGTGTCAGTTCTGTAGTCTGCATATTAAACTGCTTAACCGTCACCTCAAATTGCGGACTCTCATCATCATCGCGTCCCTCTTCAGATGGTGGTGAGCCCATCTGGAATGAACCTCCTGGAATATAGGTAAAGTTAAAATCGGGAAGCACTGGGTTGTAGTTTATATCGTAGCGATAAGCAGGTGACTCTTTGACAGGTCGTCGTTTTTTAGTGTTGTTATTGTTCTCTTTTATTAACACCGGTTCGAGAGGCTCAAGCAGAAAAACGAAATTACCTGGATTGTTTCCAGAGTTGTTTATCCTGCCATACTGCGGATTATTGATACCATGCGAACGCTTCATGACGTTATCTCGCAAGTAGATGCTCAACTCAGATGCAGTCATATACCCGTCGCCATTCAGGTCGGCATCACCATCAAGGGCGTGCAATAAGCAATAGTTAAATATACTTCGGTCAGGAACTTCCTCATCCTTGCTGCCAACGGTGATGAACTGACGTGTGGGATTAACAATGGTCTCGCGGTTCATTCCTACATCAGCCCAATCCGTTGATATAATCGAACCGGAGAAGCAACAGTCAAATATAAAAAGAGAATGTTTAACCGGAGAATCAACTGCAATATCGGCAATACTCCTCATTGAGATTGCCTTCATAGTAAAACCATCCCTGTCTTTCTCAAGCTTCGGCGCATCAATCGGCACGATATATCCTTGCTTAAGACTATCCTGTTCGATGATCGTTTCACCGTGACCAGCGAAATAGAAAAGGAATCTATCATTACTACCCCCAGCTTTGGTTATCGTTTTACCAATCGCTTTCAATTCTTCACTGGTAGGATTGTACATCGTTTTTACGATGAAGCCTCTTCTCTTGAGGGCATTTGCCACATTTTTTGCATCCTTGACAGCGTAAGTAAGCTTAGTCCAACCGTTTTCATATTTACCGGCGCCTATTACAAGGGCATAACTATTTTCGTACAGGATTATTTCTTCATCGGTATCCGTTCGCAGGATCACCTGAAAATCTTCCGGATTCCCAAGTGAGGACATTAATGGGAAAAGCAAAAGGAAAATCGTGATTCTAACGTTATTATAATTCATTTAGATGGGTATTTTCGGTGGTTGGGTGATAAGCATTCCCGAAGGGAATGAATTTTAAATTATGAATTTTGGATTTTGAATTTATATAGAGGAAAATAAATTGTTTAATTGTTTAATTGCTAAAACAATACAGTAATAAGATAATCAAACAACTACGTTTTATTTATCTAAAACCTAAAATCCAAAATCTAAAATTCAAAACTGTGTCCTACAAACCAAACTGCTTTTTAAGCGTCCCAACCACATCAATCTGTTTTTCAATCGAAATATATTCAGCCTTGTTTTTTAATGCTGTTTTCATAAAGAACTCGTCCTTATCACCGCTTTTTACGACAATTAATTGTTCTCCAGCCTCAGCAGCGAGTTTATTGAATTGATCGGAAAGCGCTCCCCGGCGTGCTTCACCCCCTATATGATATACAAGGATTGGTATTTTAGCCTTTTTTGCTGCTTTTACCAATCCCTTAATCCGCTTCATTTCTATATCCGGGTCAATCTTAGCGGCGCCAAGTCCTTTTGATGAGCCTCCTGCTACTAACAGTACTGTACTGCAGTCAGATAAGCTGTCGGCTGTGGCTTGAGGACGATACATTACTTTGACGCCTGCACGCAAGCTAAGACCTTTCAATATCAATACGTCAGCAGCTTGTCCTACCGATGTCAACAGAACAGGTTGTTTATAAGCGGCTGCTTTGCTCGAATCTTGATTAATATCGGAGGCAAATACTCCAATGGTCAGGCTTAATGTTAAAAGTATAATTGTAAAGTACTTCATAATGTTACCGATTTAAATTATTTCAAATAAAACCCAACACCGTGCTTGTTAAGTTCTTCATAATCAGGGATATGACTATAAATAACAGCTTTATCAGGTTCAAACAGGCTTAATGTCTCGGTTAAAACTTTTATCCCATCCAAGTGACGCCCAACTCTTAATTCAATCGGAATGCCTTCTTCAGGGAAATCCACTGCTAATTTACCGAGTAGAGATGCTTTGTGATAACAGGCGTCTATACTGCTCAATACCAGCTTTTCATTGGTCGGACCTCTAAGTCTACCCTGTAGTGCGCCTGCGGATTCCATCAGGATTGCTTTAGCTTCTGTAAAATCACCGATTTCACGATGACTTAAACCGCGAAAGTTTACCGGTGAAGGTTCGAGGTTGAAATTGTGTCCCTTGATCTGCAAATCCACCGCTGCCATCGCGGCAATGTCCATTGCCCTTTCATGAGCGACGATAGCATTGATTACCGGATATTCGGGCGCTGCTTCGTGGAGATCAATAACAAGGTCTATCTTTTCTTTTCGAACGACCTCAGTAATAGCATAAGCAACCCGTTCAGTAAGTGTACCGTTTGGACGACCTGGATAAGCACGGTTCAGATTACGGGTTTCAGGACCGGAGAGCAGTTGCCCCGAGGGATGGTGCCGATAAACCACTGGATCCGGCCAGCCATCGAGTATATTCGAATAGCGTGATCCAACGCGAAATTTTCTCTCTTTACCGCGACGATTAGTAATGCTGAACGTCTTCGGGAAGGCTTCCTGTGGTTCTGACGCAGAGAAACCGGATGCATTGGCTGTAGTAATTACAATTATCTTACCACGTTCAATTTTAAGGTTCTCTACTAACAACACGGCTGCAACGTTGGAAGCAGGTTCATTCGGATGAGTACCGCCTATGATAAGAAGATTACCACCGGATTGCCGTCCCTCAAAGATGTACAGATCCGTATCACCACGCGTTCCTTTGAGAGAGGATAAATAGTTACTTAAAGGTTTGGTTCTGGTCAACCCAAAGGATAGATGTATCGGCTGATGAGTTCTTTGCTCTAGAAAGTCATCACCCGCTGCCAGACAAGCGATCAGGATCAGGAGCATGTAAACACCTATCCTGATATATCGCTGTTGTTCTTCTGATTCTATTGTTTTCTTATCAGAACTTGCAGGTTTTTCTTTTTGATTCTTTGTCATTTAGATTGATTGAAATCAAGTAAGGCAGACATACTCGTTCCCACGCTGGAGCGTGGGAACGAGAAAATTAAGACCGTCTGCTGCCAGGACGCCGACCCTGACAGCAACGCTCCCGGTTATACTGTCAACCGCGGCGGGTTGACAGCGGGGAAGCAGCCTGAAGGCTGGACTCTGAACTTTTTTTGGGAATTATGTCCCTTCCTGCCAACTGGATAGATACTGCTTCTGCCTGTCTGTCAGTTCGTCTATCTCGATATCGAGCGCTTTCAATTTAAGCCGTGATACCGTATCATCAATTCCGGATGGAACGGAATGAACACCGAGAGGCAGATCGTTCTTAACTGCATACTCGGAAGCTAACGCCTGCACTGCAAACGACATATCCATTACTGAAGCCGGATGACCTTCCGCAGCGGCGAGGTTGATAAGACGACCCTGTGCAAGGATGTTTATACGCCTTCCATCAGACAAAATATACTGATCAACGTTATTACGAATGCCTTCATTCTTTTTGACAGCAATTTCTTCAAGCGCATCGAGGTCGATTTCAACGTTGAAATGACCTGAGTTGGCAACGATTGCATTGTCACGCATCTGCTCGAAGTGTTCCTGGCGAATCACGGAGCAATTGCCTGTCAGTGTGCAGAACATATTTCCCCATTTAACGGCTTCTTCCATTGACATAACAGCGAAGCCGTCCATAGAAGCTTCGAGTGCGCGAATGGGATTGATTTCTGTAACAGCAACAAGTGCTCCCATACCGCGTATCCGACTGGCAAAGCCGCGCCCGCACCAGCCGTAACCGGCTACAACTACCTTTTTACCGGCGATGAGCATATCGGTCGCGCGGATGATGCCGTCTACGGTGGATTGACCTGTACCGTATCGGTTGTCAAACAGGTGCTTGGTGTCGGCGTCGTTTACAGCGATGACCGGGTATTTCAATGCGCCATCGGCGAACATTGCACGAAGGCGGATTACGCCAGTAGTTGTTTCTTCCATACCGGCTTTCATCGTTTCAGCCAGTTCAGGGCGTTCTTTGGTGATAGTAGTAACCAGATCGCAGCCATCGTCCATCGTCAGCATTGGATTATGCTCTATGGCTTGATATATATGTTTATAATAGGTTTCGTTATCTTCACCGTGAATGGCAAAAGTCGGTATATCAAAATATTTAACCAGAGCGGCAGACACGTCGTCCTGGGTTGACAGCGGGTTGGAAGCGCACAGCCTGACGTCCGCGCCACCGGCTTGTAAGGTGCGCATCAGGTTAGCTGTTTCAGCTGTAACGTGAAGGCACGCTGCCATTTTAACGCCTTCAAGCGGCTTTTCTTCGGCGAAACGCTCGCGAATCTGTGCCAGAACCGGCATATCTGAATCAGCCCAGAGTATACGCCTGCGTCCTTCATCGGCTAATGACATATTTGCTACATCATTTTGAACCATTATTGATCCTTTATCTTTAAAGATGATTAATGAAATTATAAAGAAACCTTTAATTTAGTGATTTATTTATTAAATTGAAACGATAGTCTTGCTAAATTCAATATATATTTAGATTTTATAGTTAGATTTTAGCATAGGAAATAAGGGGACAGTATACCTATTTTTATAAATAATCTCTGAGATACTTCCCATTTTGTCATTCCCGCGAAGGCGGGAATCCAGTTTGAATAGCTTTATATACTTGAAAACTCTGGATTCCCGCCTTCGCGGGAATGACAAAAGAGGGGCTTTTCAGTCAGGCACAAAATAGGTATACTGTCCCCTTATTTCCCCCTTTGAAGTGAAGAGAAAAATTACACAGAAAGATTCAAATATAGAACCGACCGATCCTGAACTTATGTTACAGGTCGTTGATGGTGATGAAAAGGCGTTCGAAGCGCTCGTGCAACGTCACGAGGATACTGTTTTCCGATTAGCGACAAGGATTCTGAATGGCAATGTTGAGGAAGCTCGTGACGTAGCTCAGGATGTCTTCATTCAGATATGGGAAAACCCCCGCGCCTGGAAACCGAATGCCTTATTCACTACCTGGCTCTATCGAGTAACGATGAACCGCTCTCTCAACCGCAGGAGAATGCTTAAATTGAAATCGTTCTTCTCAATTAGTGATATAAAAGATGAGGATGCAATTTTAACATCTAAAAATGATACACCCGATAAGCAGCTTGAGGAGGGTGAAAACCAGCTTCAATTAGAAAGGGAGTTCAACCGCTTGCCTGCACGCCAGCGAGTTGCATTACATTTGCGTTATCGAGAGGAATTACCGGTAAATGATGTCGCTGAAGCGATGGGGGTGAGTGTTAAGTCGGCTGAGTCATTGATTTTTAGGGGGAAGAGGACGTTAAGAGGGAATATATTTTTGTAGTACAGTCTGCTTATGTGAAAGTGTGAAATTGAACAATAAGGGACAAGAAATTTTTAATCTTTTGATTATTTTTCAAAAAATCACTTGACTTCTCCCCCCCCATGTTATATTGAAAACTAACTACCGCTAGTCAGTATTATTTAAACAATACGAAACCCCTTCAGGAGTTCAACAATGCAATTTACCATCAAGAAACATTTTATCTCGCCTATTGTATTTCTGGTTTTTACATTACCCTTTATACAAGGCATAAATAATGTATGCTATGGGCAGCGAACAGGTTCTAATGATTGGAATTTCAACCTGCTTGATGAGGATTATTGTCTTAAGAAAATAGACGAATTGACAAAAGAAGACCAATCAGATGAAGGTAATGTAGAATGGATAATCTCGTGCCTACCGGTTTATGGTGAGAATGCAGCTAGGCATAATTCTGAAAAGATTAAAAGCAAGTTATTAGATTTCCCGGTTAATAACTCGTGTGTTGGAGCCTCGAAAGTATTTGCACTGCAATATATTATGCATATGGAAGGTGTTATAGATTATATCCTCTCGCAACTTTCTAGTGATAATCCTGGAATTCAAAGGTCTGCAGCCAGAGCGGTTATTAAATACGGAGGTGAATGGAATTTGGTAGAACCGATTATACGTAAAAATGAGATGTACGGAGTACTCGGAGTCTATCGGGTAACTGAAGCAATTCCTCTTTTACAAGAAGCCGTCAAGAGCGGAAGTTGGAACGGTAAAATTAATGCCGCTTACGCTTTAAGAGAATTAGGATTCCCCGATGTTCACAAACAAACAGCTGAAGATATTCTGAAAAACGCACCCATTTCAAATGATAGGTTAATTTTACGTCCGGTACACATGGCTATTACTATTGCCCGGAAAGAACAGATGACTTATCTTGCTCCGGATATTTACCGCTTTAATGTCACGGACAATTCGTTAGTATCTGGCGATGCAGTTTCAGTCTTGATGTCATTCGTAGTAAAGGATTTCTCTTCCGAAGCTGAATTACTACTTGAACGCTTGGTTAAAGAGACTTCAAATGAAACACTTAAAAAGCGTGTAATTGCCTTTTTGAAAGATAATGAGAACCGTAAGAAATAATTAATTTAAACATAATCAAAAACTAAGGATCAAAAATGAAGCTGATCAAACATTTATTACTTCCTCTTATGGTAATAACTATCTTTATTCATACGACCAACTGCTTGGCTCAACACAACTTTAGAGTTGACAGAGCCTATGCTTATGCTTATCTTTATTGGGGTGGTGATGAGGGAGGATATAGTACTGATGGCTATTTCTGGCCGGAATACGGGTACGAGGTCGGTAGTGACTGTGCTAATTATACCAGCCAATTAATGCATGCCGGTTACGCCGGATTTTGCCAGGAAAATTACTGGTCGCCTGATTTCGATGGTTGGCCCAATGACCTTGATGATGAAGAAGAAGAGGCGTATTGGAATGAATACGGCGAGGATGGAAATGAAGAAGTTACATGCACAGAATCCGATCATAATGGAGGCGATGGTGGAAATTTTGTAACCTGGTATGCGCATCAATTTAAAAACTGGATGCTTAACGTTCATAATGACCAGGATCCAAGAGATTGGACCGTTCACGGTCCTATTAATGACCTCGCAGATATGGCACAGGTTCGTACAGGCTGGTTTTGTATTACACATAATGCAGATACCGATCATTGGCACACAGTCATGATCAAAGGAGGATCAGGTATTAATGCTACATATACAGCTCACACAAGTAATCGTTGGGAAGGTCAATTAAGTTGGTACAATAATAGAGTGAGATATAACATTGTCTATCTTTTTCAGAATGCTAATGTCTCACCTGAACATTTAAACGAGACATCAGGAAGGTAAAATAATTCATCTTAATACCAATAATATTGGAGAAAATAATGAAACAGTACATTTTCCCGTTAGTTGCCGTATTACTATTTTGCTCAACAGCAATCCAGGCGGAACACGTCAATTTTGTCGACAGGGTGAATGCGGATGTTATGGTGATAACACATGACAATTTAAGAACTATAGATTGGCAGCCAGGTCAGATTAATAGATGGGAAACAGAATTACTCAATCAAAAGGCAGATCAGGGCTATGCCGTTGGATTAATACAAATTTCAAACGACGATGATCAGGACGACATTATTATTGCTCTCCTTGACGGTGACGTAAACTTTGAGTTTATTCTTATTATAGGTGACGCCTGTCGCCCGTGTTCGGATAAGTTCGATGATCCGGACAAAGATGGCTTTGATTTAAAGCCGGGAGCAGACGGTGTTAACTTAGTGCCTATTTACCGTGAGGTAATTGAGGATACTGAATTTGGAGATATCGTTATTGAAACCGATCAGGGTTATATCGATGATGAAGAGTTAAATGGTGTTTCAATTGGTCGTATCCCGGCAGGTAATCCACCGGAAATCAGAGATTATATTGCAAAGGCAGACGAATACATAGCCATGAACAATCCTGACTGGGCAAGGAGCATGCTGGTAGTATCTGATAATGAATACTGTTCGATTAATCACTGTTCGGGGCGAGTAGTTGATGCTTGGAATATAACCAGTGAAAGAATTTGGCCCACACATAATTGGAGCATAAGAAAATTACTAACCTCTGAGACAGAAGGCAACGCGGCTGCCAGGGCTCAAGACTTCGAGGACGAGATTAATATTGAAGACTACACCCCCGGGTTAATTCACATCAATAGCACACAAGCTCATGAAGACAATTTAGCGCGATGGTATTATGACAATTCAAATTGGGATTTTTCTAACGAAGGCAGATATCCTTTCATGCTGGCAAACAGTTGTGATCTCTTGGGATTTGATGATTTCGATTATGATGGCGACTGTGTAGTTGAGGAGTTACTTATGATGCCGGATGCCGGTATTATCGGAGCAGTTGGTTTTACGAGCCCTTGTCTTCAGGATATAAGTGGAATTCATGCCAAGAAATTCTGGTATGCGATATTCAGAGAAAATAAAAAGGGGTTTGGCGAGATATTTAATAGATCTCTGGAGTTATCGGAAGGACTTACATATAATTCGGATTTTTTACTTCGAGCATTGACACTTCTCGGTGATCCCACCCTCAGATTGCCTTACAGCAATTTTAATCGAATTGACTTGTGTGTTGCATTCTCACCACACTATATTGCTAACAATATCTCAATAGCAAATGGAAATATTCTTGCAATAGAACCAGGAGTGGAAGTATGTTTTGCGAGCGGTGTTTCACTGACAATCCAAGAAGGCGGCACACTACTCGCTGAAGGAAATGAATGCAGTCCTATTATCTTCAAATCAGACCAAACCTGGAATGGTATCAAATTCGAATCATCATTGCTTACTAATACTTCCAGCATTGAGTATTGTGAGATTAGCAACGCAAACAAAGGCATCGACCTGATTGGACAGAGTATTTCAACGAACGCATTAATTATTGAGAATTGCACAATTTCCGATTGTCAATACGGAATATATGCTAATAACTCATACTTCAATGTAAAAAACTGTGAAATTTCCGATTGCGAGGATGGCGTTGTTGATGGTAAGGGAATATACCTTGTCAATTGCTCTGCTGGTATGGTTACTATAGATGGAAATGAAATAACAGGAAACGGATTTGATGAGACGTATTCCAGCGCCGGGGTTTTTCTATCTTATTCTTCACCTGAGATTATAAATAATACGATAGAATATAATACTGGCTCTGGAGTTGCTTGTTTTTCTTCGACTCCGGATCTGGATGCGAGTGGCGTCGTCGGTAACAACTTTAACACCATTCAATCAAACGGCGGGGAAACACAATCCGGATCGGACGGCTCTGAAATATATCTGGCTTATAATTCCTACCCAAACATTAAAAAGAATAACGTAGTGGATTACGATCCTTTTTTAATGACGCCAATTGGTTATATGGTCTATAAGGACCCAGTAACATGTAACGGTATACTTACGGCGAAATACAATTGGTGGGGAGCGGATCCGGCGGATGGTTTCTTTTATTGGGGCAACGGGAATTCTATTACTTATGAACCTGCTGAAGGAAGCGAAATTACCGCGGATATGGATGATTATGAATTGGCTATGAGATTCTGGGACGAAGGCGATTATGAACGTGCTTCAAGGCTTTTCAGACGTACTGCAAACGATACAGGATCCATTGGCATAAACTCAGTTCATTACTTATTCGGTTGCCAGCTTAAGATGCGTGAACCTAATCTACAAGCGTTTCGTAGATTATTGCAAGGTTTAGCATCACACCATTCGGATCGTAAGGTTGCACAAGTAGCTCGGAGGTTCGCAACTCATTGCCTGACGATGAGAGGTGATTATCAAAGAGCTCTAAGTGAGTATGATAATAGACGTGATAATGCTGATTGCGCTGCTGACTCGATATTGGCTGTTGTTGATTATTTAGCGGTTTGTGAATTAGCAGGAATTCGGGTTCGCGGAAATAGAGGAGAGAGTATTGGATATGAAGATGATATTCCAATGTGGATAAGCAAACTCCTCAGTATGGAAGCTGATATTAGCTCAATAGACCTTGTAACCATACCAGGACATTATTCTCTCGATCCTGCTTATCCTAATCCATTTAATGCAGTAACTCATATTAGATATGGTCTCCCTGATGCTGGTTATACAACCATAATGGTTTATGACATTCAAGGTAGAGAATTAGAAATTCTAATTAATGATCAGAAAAAAGCGGGTTATCATTCAATCGTTTGGGATGGGAGTCGATTTGCTTCCGGTATTTACTTCTATCGTATCCAGTCAGGAACTTTCAAAAAGACCCGAAAAATGACTGTATTAAAATAAGATTTTTCAACGGATGGTATAAGCTACTTATTTTCCGTGCCACCTATAACGAGCGTGTATACGGATTCTCCTGTCAGTTCTCCGCTTCGCTAAAGAACTGACGGAACTGGTTATACGGTAAAACTGACGGAACGGATTTAAGTAGATGCGATACTCTTATCGCATTTTTTCATCCGCAGATTACGCAGATTTTTTTCTGTATTATCTCAGGCTGTCCAAACACTTTTTGTCGAGTGCCTCATTCCCAACTTGATTGGGAATTCAGAGAAATCAAGGACTTACTGGATTCCCAATCAAGTTAGGAATGAAGCGTATTTGAAGTTGGGAATGAGGAAATTACGAACTGGGAAAAGTTAGTTAAAAATTTATAATGAGTATCAATAACTTAAACCCCTTCATGATACCCCGAATGCTCCCCTCCAACCTTACCACTAAACACCTTATAAGCCCACGCCTGATAAATGATCGCTAACGGCACAAAGATCAGCGCCACAACCAGCATTATCTTAAGCGTCAAGGGACTGGATGCGCTGTTGTGGATCGTGCGGCTGAATGCCGGATTGAGGCTCGATGGCAATAGTGCGGGATACATTCCTACTACGCCGAAGAGTGTGACAAAGAAGAAATACCCGGCAGATGCAAACCAGGCTTTCTTCCAGTCTACCTGTTTAATGTAAATCCCGGTAAGCAATAAACCTGCAACCGCTAACAATGGCAAGACGAACAGCACCGGACTGTTGAGATAATTCCGGTAAATATCCGTTGCAAAAGCTGTAGCAATCAGGAAGATCACCGACAGGACAACAAGTATAACCCAGAGCCTGCCGGCGTAATTCATAGCCTTGTCGTGAAGCTCACCTTCTGTTTTGAATGTCAGCCAGATTGCACCGTGCGTCAGGAAGAAAGTCAGAAAGAGCAACCCGCCTGCCAGACCGTAAGGATTAAGCAGTGTGAAGAGATTCCCGTGAAAGATGCCTTCAGCGTCAATCGGTATGCCCTTGAAGAAGTTCGCAAAGGCAACGCCGAGCAGCAACGCCGCAATGAAGCTGCCTATGATAAAGAACCAATCCCAGAATGCGCGATGAGATTGTTTTTCAGCTTCCTCACGCAACGCCAGACCCGCGCCGCGCAGGATTAACGCAAACAGGATTAACATCAACACCGAGTAGAGCGCACTGAACATCGTTGCATAAGTCCCCGGGAATGCTGCAAAAGTTACCCCTCCGGCAACGATCAGCCAGACTTCGTTGCCATCCCAGAAAGGTCCAATGGCGTTGTATATCTTCTTACGGTCAGCTTCATCCCTGGCGATAAACGGCATCAATACTCCAGCGCCAAGATCATAACCGTCGAGTACAAAATAAGCTGCCCAGAGAACGCCCCATAAAACAAACCAGATAGTTTCCATCAGACTGTCACCTCCCGTTTTTCAGTTACACCTTCTAGGATATCAGGTCCCTTGCGCGCAAGTTTTACTAACAATGTGAAGTTCGCTATTCCAAGCACGGTATACAGCACAAGAAAACCGAAGAATGACGTCACCACTTGCGATAGTGCAATCGGTGAAACGGCGTCGGCTGTCTTCATTATTCCGTACACTATCCACGGCTGACGACCGACCTCAGCAACCGTCCAGCCTAATTCAATAGCGATATAGGGCAGCGGTATGGCAAAAAGCATTACCTTCAAGTATAACGGATACTCCCTGAGTTTCTTCCGAATTAGAAACCCGATAATCGTTAACATAGGAAACAGGAAGCCCAAACCTACCATTGTTCTGAAAGCAACGAACGTTATAAGTACAGGCGGTCTTTCATCGCGTGGGAAATCAAGCAATCCTTTGACTTCAGCGTTTGGGTTGTTGAAAGCGAGCATGCTGAGCATTCCGGGAATTTTGATTAATTCAACCAGATTGCGTTCGTTCTTCTCATCGGGTATGACGAAGAGCGCTTGAGGAGCGTTTGTCTGCGTTTCCCAGTGTGCATCGGCAGCGGCTAATTTGGCAGGTTGTATCTCGGCTATCATATTGCCGTTGAAGTGCCCCTGGACGACCTCAAAGATCGAAAAGACCAAGGCAAAGGTCAGAGCTATACTGAATGACCGCGTGAAGAACGAGATATGCTGCTTCTTCAACAAATGGTAAGCGCTGACACCCATCACAAAGAATCCGGCAAGTATGAAAGCAGCCGATACGGTGTGCATAAATGCCATAATTGCGCCTTTTTGCGTTATGACTGCAAGGAAGTCGGTCAATTCAGCTCTTCCGTTGCGAATAGTATACCCGACCGGGTGCTGCATCCAGGCGTTGGCTGCCAGAATCCAGTAAGCGGAAACATTTGAAGCAATCGCAACGATGGTAATACACCAGGCGTGCATTTTCTTTGAAAGCCTCTTCCAGCCGAATATCCAGACACCAATGAAGGTGGATTCAACGAAGAACGCTACCGTTGCTTCGATTGCCAGCAACGATCCGAAGATGTCGCCGACGTATTCCGAATAGCGCGACCAGTTGGTGCCAAACTGAAATTCCAGGGTAATCCCTGTAACAATCCCAATGGCAAAATTGATGACGAACAAACGCCCCCAGAACTTTACCATCCGAAGGTATTCCTTGTCGCCTGTTTTGACGTATTTCCATTCCATATAAGCAAGCAGGACGGATAGACCAAGTGTGAGCGGTACGAAGAGGAAGTGGAAGAATGTTGCAAGTGCGAATTGGAGGCGTGATAATAGAAGTACATCCATAAAACGTGATCCTTTCTTATTATAATTTAATAGTTAAACATTCCCGAAGGGAATGAATGTGAATAGCGGTGGGTGAAAACCCACCGAATTAAATTGCAAACCCTATAACGACCCCGAAGGGGTCGAACAAGACACGGCTTCATAAATCCATTCATTCAACCCCTTCGGGGTTGGTTGGCGTAACGACATTCCCTCCACCGGTTTACACCGGTGGCTATTCATATTCAACCCCTTCGGGGTTTTAATGTTTAATCCAATTCCTGCAATTTAATAGGTTTCAGAGGTTTGAGACCAATAGCCTCAATTGCTCCGATTGCTGCTTCGGCTGCAGAAAAAGTAGTAATAAGCGGCAACCCCATACGATAAGCTGTTTCTCCGGCAATCCTTTCATCAAAATACGATTCACGACCAAGGGGTGTGTTAATCATTAATTGAACTTCACCATTCTTCATTTTATCAACAATGTTAGGTCTGCCCTCATTGACTTTATAGACAAATTCCGCTTCAATCCCCTGGCTTTGCAGTATTTCTCGCGTTCCTCGCGTCGCAATAATCTTGAATCCTAATTGATTTAAACGTTTCGCAATTGTTATGAAGCGTTCGTGATCACGGTCGTTCACAGAGAGGATGACGGCGCCCTTATTCGGCAGGTAGGTCCCTGCAGCATATAGAGCTTTGGAATATGCTTCACTGAAACTGTCGGCTATCCCCATAACCTCACCTGTAGAGCGCATCTCCGGTCCAAGGAATGTACTTACACCTTCAAAACGGCTGAATGGAAAAAATGGGCAGTGACGTATGGGCAAGTCCCTCGATAGTACCGTCGTTCAAATTAATATGTGTAATTCTCCAGTCTTCTTTAAGATGTTCCGCACTGACTGCAAAGCCATGATTCTGGCTTGTAATCTCAACCGTTTTGTCATCTTCCTTACGAACCGGATGATTTGATCCTCGATGACCAAACGGCAGCTTAAAGGTTTTCATATCCGCTGCAAGAGCGATCAGTTGATGACCAAGGCAAATCCCGAACATAGGTATTTTATACGTCAATAACTCGCGTATTGTTTTAATACCATAGGCAACAGCGGCAGGATCACCAGGTCCATTGGAGATAAGGATGCCATCATAATTGCCTTGGAAAATAGAGTTCAGAGTCCAGCCTTCAGGCTGCTTCCCCGCTGTCAACCACGGCGGGTTGACAGCGGGAGATTCATTTTTCAAGAGAATGACAACAAAGAACTAATTCTAACGCTTTCAAGCTGATAATTATCAAAGATTCTAATCATAGTATTATCATCCTTCAATTTAGTAATATAATCAATACAACTGCTTTTCCCTAATTTACTAAGCGCCCAACAAGCAAATCCTCTCACATAAGCATCCTCTGAATCCAATAAAACAGATAGATACGGCGCTGCCTCCCGCATAAATTCCGGGTATACTTGAGCCACGCGCCCTATTCCCCAGATCGCTCCACGTTGCAACGGTTCGAATTCGAGATAATTAGCATCGGGGATAATATATGAAATCAATATGCTGTGGTATTCTTCTGCTAAACCTTTATGATTTGCCAACGCTTCAGCTATCAACTCAGGCGTACCGAGTGGACAACCGCCTGATTCTTCAGTCAGATTCCAAATCAGACGACGTATGAAAATGCGCGCCGCTGCCATATCGGTTTCTGCAAGACTTGCAATCAGCTTACCGGCAATGGTTATAGCTCGCCACTTTATTTCTTCTTTGGTACTTAATATTCTCGGCAGGAGAGCAACGATGGCTTTTTTAGGAGGCAAATCCTTCACTTCCTCAAACGCTTCTAATAAGGGTTTTTGTAGAAGTCCGGTTATTTTGGCTTTAAGTGTATGGCGAATGGTATTTCTCAATAATAAAAAGTGCAAAAGTGCAATGGGTGGCATGGGCTGCTTGTTGCCCGCGCCACCCTCTCGACAACGTTACTCTTCACCCTTATTGAATGCATCCTTTGAAGCGCCGCATACCGGACAAGTCCAATCGTCGGGCAGGTCTTCAAAAGATGTGCCGACAGGAACACCATGATCAGGGTCGCCGTTTTGCGGATCATATTCGTATCCGCATACAGAGCAAATATAAACGTCCATAAGATTATCCTTTCGTTATATTGACTAATTATTTGAGCAAATTCGTTCCGTCAGTTCACCGCTACGCTGAAGAACTGACGGAACATATCTGCACTTTCACACTTTCACACTTCAACCATATATCCTAACTGTTTGATAACATTAAACAGTTTATCTTTATCAAAATCGCTTCCTGTTACAACAACATTACCGCTTTTCAGATTTATATCAACAGTTTGTACACCATCACTCCCTGCAATCCCTCGCTGTACGGAGTCGGTGCAATGACTGCATTTCATACCTGTTACGGTGAATTCCAATCGATGTATATCAGGTGTAGTCTCCATAATGGGCTCTTCTTTGATTTTAATGAAGTGTTTGTTTTGAATGTACTTGACAATGTATGAATTAACCAATACCAGCATCATTAGCCCCGCCCAGAAATGAGGCAGCCATTTACTCTGATCGTGAAGATGAGTGTGATTGGTAATCGTGTGAAATTCCGATCCAAACAATGGTATTATCCAGTTCAGCAACAGCCCAAATCCAACGGCACTACCTGCAACAGTCAACAGGTACAACAGCGCAGTCCGCTTTCCCAGTATATTCCATGTTGTAGTGAATGCAGCGGCATTGGTGGCAGGACCGGCGATAAGGAACGCCAGCGCTGCTCCGGCTGAAGCGCCCATGTGTATGAAGCCTGCGGCAATAGGTACCGAAGCAGTCGCACAAACATAAACGGGGACACCGACTATCATCATCAGCAAAATCGAGATTATTCCTCCACCGATATACGCTTCGAGAAAACCTTGCGGGATGAGTACAGACATCAAACCGGCGATTAGAATACCTATCAGTAGAGCGAATCCTATATCACGAGGCAATCTGACTAATCCATAGTCAACTACTCTCTTGAAAGAGCTCTGCCCGGCGGGTGTAACACAACAGGTATCTGTGCATACGGATGCCGGTTCATCATTATTCTTACCCTTCTCATCACCAAAGATCATCACTAATCCACCACCTATTATACCGGTGACAAATGCAGCCAATGGGCGAAATATTCCGAATACGGGACCAAGCATCCCGTAAGTAATAGCAATGCTGTCCACACCGGTCTGAGGCGTGGACAAGAGAAAAGACGTGGTGGCTGCCTTACTTGCACCCTGATGACGGATTGAGGCTGCTACCGGGATGACTCCGCACGAACATAACGGCAAGGGTATGCCAAACAAGGAAGCTCTTATGACCGAACCAAATCCTTTACCGCCCAGATTTCGTTCAACCCAGGCAGGTGAAATCAGCACGGAGAGTAGACCAGCAATGAGGAAACCGAAGAGTAGATATGGTGACATCTGTCCCAATATGAGCCAGCTCTCTGTTAGTATTTTTATTATTGTTAGCAAATTTTTTAGTGGTGTCCCCTTATAATTGTTAGAAGTATCTATTCACTGTCATTCCCGTGAAGACGGGAATCCAGATTGAGAGTCTCTACCCTAACCAATTAAACTAACATACTGATTTATCAATAGGATGTCTTTATCAAACTTTAAACTGGATTCCCGTCTTCACGGGAATGACATTGGTCGTATGTATTTAACAACTATTCAGAGACACTATCGTTATCCTGGGTGGTTGAAAACACCACATTTCAGTAAACTTCAGAGGTGAAATGATGGAGGCAGTAACTAACGTAGTTGAACTTGTCAAAGGGAAAGGAATGATTCGGGAATTGGTTGAGGGGTTGGAATAATATCAATGGACTTTGCTTGGACACAATTCGGAGTTATCATAGCAGTTTTGGCATTTGTAACACCCGTTGCTTCAAAGGCGATAAAGGATGATGATCAGCAACGGTTTGTTAGAAAGATCAAGGAGCTATCCGGAGTCTGTCTTGCTGATATGATCCGCGGGTTGAATGTTTTATTTATCAAGGGATTCGATAATATCGATGCCGAAAAACATATCCCACGCATCAATCGTTTCTTGTGGCATTTGGTGTTTGTCGGTATGATTTATTCTTTTGTATTTTTCCCAATGAAGTTCACAGAAACTAGTGAAGATTGGATAGGTCAGATTTTAGGATTTGCCTTCTTGTGGGCTTTCTCGGTTGCGATAGGAATTGAGTTAGGTAATTATATTAAAGTAAAACTGGGTGAAGAGAAGATAGAAAAGATTGGTTGGATATTACTGATAATAGTAGTAGTAATATTAGTTGCAGTTGTTGTCGTAATGTTGACTGTTGAAATAGTAGTAGTAGTAGCAGTAGTACTGACGGGAGTAATAGTATTAGTATCTGAAGTTTCGCACCTTTTGTAAACTGTTGTAATCATTGATTTGTTTTCAGTCATGGAAATTGTATTCATGGCATAATCAACAATATATGAATTTCCATTTATATGCATTATGCGGTTTTATTAAGG
>JAVCDD010000351.1 GCA_030765125.1 Candidatus Hatepunaea meridiana | reverse complement strand
CCTTCAAAACTCGAGGAGGGGTACAGGCTCTTGGACAGTGGTTTAGATCTTATTACTAAAGAACTTTATATCAAGAGAGCTGCATAGCAAAACGAGAATTTTTCTCTCGTTTTCAGAGGGTAATAACTTATCGATGGAGATTATGCATACACTGCAAACGGGAGATCTGGCATTAGTATAATTAATATTTCCGAACCGGATAATCCCCGTGAATATTGCACTCTCAATCTGCCAGGAAGTGCCAGTGATATAACCGTAAAGGATGAATATGCATTTGTGGCAGTAGGAGAAGAAGGTCTCTGTAGTATCAACATATCAGATCCAAGAAATCCTGAAGAGATTTGCTTTTACAGTACACTGGGCTGGATATCTGACGTGTCGGTGGCAGATGATTTCGCTTATATGGCTGATGAAAAGGAAGGTGGTTTGCGGATTGCAGATATTTCTGATCCCGATAATTCTTTTGAAGTTGGTTTTCTGGATACGCCTGAACCGGTAGAGAACTTGGAATTGGTGGGGACTCATGTATATATCACCGATGACAATGGCTTTCGGGTGATTGATGTTTCCGATCCTGAGAATCCCAGTCAAGTAGGTTTTGTGATACGCAGGGCAATGATCTCCAGATTGTTGGAGACTACGCTTATCTATCCGGTAATTTGCATGGCGGTTTGCTAATAATTGATATTACAGATCCGACAAATCCACAGGAAGTAGGTTTTTGTGATGCGCCTCGAATTGCATGGGATGTGGCTGTGGTTGGAGATTATGCATATGTTGCGGATTTTGGACGAGGTATTTCTGTTATTAGCATTTCCAACCCTGAAAGCCCTGAAGAGGTTAGTCGCTATGATGGATCGGTTTGGTATGAAGGTCTGTGTGCTGATGATGAATATCTTTATCTGGCGGATGGAGAAGAAGGTCTTAGGATAATTGATATATCTGATCCTGAAAATCCTTCCGAGGAAGGCTACTGTTATACACATGGCTGGGCAAGTAATGTGACAGTTGATGGTAATTACGCCTATGTTGCGGATGGCACAGGAGGTCTTTTCGTGGCTGATGTTACTAATCGTGGAAGACCTCGTAGGGCAGGATATTTTGACACGCCAGGTTTTGCAACTAATGTATCCATAGTTGGAGACCTGGTTTATGTAGCAGACAAAACCAGCCTAGAAATATATCGAAATACTCTGCTTAATGTGGAAAATGACGCAAAGGATCCAAGTGTCAGAGAGTTTAAACTCCTGTTTGCACATCCCAATCCATTCAACTCAACCTCAACCGTAAAGTACAGCCTGTCAACAGCAAGTCATATTTCATTAGAACTCTATAACCCACTTGGGCAACGAGTGATGATGCTGTATGAAGGGCAGCAGCAATCAGGAAATTACAGTACAATACTGATAGCTGATGATCTGCTATCTGGATTGTATTTTATAAAACTATCAGCCAACTACCAATCATCTACTAAAAAGATAATATTAATTAAATGAAGGAATCTATGTGTTCAGCCTGGAAAATATGCGCAATCCTCAGAGAGTGGCTCACATTGATCTCGGAGAACGTCCATCTGCTAAAATTCATGTAGTTGAACCTTACTTATTCGTGATAAAAGAGGTTCAGGACAATTTCTACTTAAACATTTTTGATGTATCCAATCCACTGTCAGCTAAAGAATTATACGAAGTTGAATTCAACGATGAGACAAGGGATATTTATGCTGATGAGAATTATGCCTACATACTTTTCAGAAATTCCCTCAGAATATACGATATTTCTGATATCGAAAATCCGCAACAGATTAGTGAATACCAGGGATTAAATAATTCTTATAGGTTCAGGTTGCATGATGATAAACTTTATGTCAATGATCAACCTTATATTAAAGTGATCGATATCTCTGATCGTGAAAATCCTGAACTCGTTGACAGATTTTACGCAGATAATGTTGTGAATTCAACCGCAACAGATGATAATATTTTCGTTGCAGCTCTTTCAAACGATATGTTTATTCTCGACCTGACAGGCACATGGGGAGTTGACGAGCCTAATGTACAGCTCTTACCAGAGACTATGATTTTATATCCGACGTTTCCTAATCCGTTTAACTCAGTGACAAAGGTAAGTTATTCCCTACCAGCAGCCACTGACATAACATTAGAACTCTTTAGCATACTTGGTCAACGAGTTCAAACCTTGTTTAAGGGACTTGAACAAGCAGGGACACACTTTACAACTCTTACAGGATCTATTATTCCATCTGGATTATATTTTGTAAGATTAAAAGCGCCGGATCAAATATTCATTCAAAAAGTTATTTTAATCAAGTAAGGGTAATATTATGCGTTATAAAATATTTCTACTCACAATTCCCTTCATCGTTTTTATGTCATATACAGACCTTTTCGCTCAATATCGTAGGAATGTCGAGCAGATCGGGAGTATATTTAATTATTGGGATGGGGCTAATGATATCGTTGTTCAAGGAGACTATGCCTATTTGGCTTGTGGATTCTCCGGTCTCCAGATAGTGGACATATCCGATCCAGAGAGTCCGGAACTAACCGGTTATTACGATGACAATGGATCTTTCGCTTTTGGTCTCGCTATCGAAGGCGATTTTGTTTATCTCGCTGATGGCAGTGCTGGAGTCAGTATAATTGATGTCTCCGATAGCGAGCAACCATTTATGGTTGGCGGAAGCCAAACGACTTCTGCACGGAAAATTGTTGTTGAGGGAGACTATGCTTATGTAGCCGATGGGGATGGTCTTAGTGTTGTAGATTTATCTAACCCTGAGCGTCCCAATTGGTATAGTTATCTGTTTGTGCCGGGCTTGGTTTTTGATGTAGCTGTGGTTGGTGAGTATGCTTATTTAGCGAGTCATATGTGGGGGATTCGTGTGATAGATATCTCCAATCCGAGGCTTCCCGTTGAGCTTGGTCTTTATGATACTCCCGGTACCGCTATGGGAATAGCTGTGTCAGGGGATTATGCTTATTTAGCTACCGGTCTGGAAGGAGTTCGTATTATTGACATTCAGGATCCTGAACATCCTGAGGAAGTAGGTTCATACGAAGTCCAGAGCAGTACTTCCGGAGTTGTTGTGGTTGATGAATATGCATATGTGGCAGATGGGAGTCTTGGTCTCTGTATCGTAGATATATCTGATCCCGGCAATCCCGACGAAGTTAGTGCTTGTGACTTGTCAGGAAACGTAATCGCAGTTACTGTCTCTGGAGACTATGTATATTTAGCAGGAGTTGAAGTGGGGTTGCAAGTAGTTAATATATCTGATATTGAAAGCCCTGATAACACAAGTTTTTACGGTACACCTGGTTTGGTTACAGGTGTGACGATAGAGGGTGACTTTGCGTATTTGGCGGATGAAAAGGAGGGTGGACTCCGCATCATAGACATCTCTAATCTCGAACAACCACTCGAAGTGAGCTTTATCGAAACTGACGCTGAGGCATACAACGTAGTTGTGTCGGGAACTCATGCCTACATTGCTGACGATAACGGTTTTCATGTAATAGACATTTCTGATTCTGAAAATCCCAATGAAACAGGATTTTGTGACATATCAGGAGTTGATCTAACAATAGTTGATAATTATGCCTACGTGGCTGGTGATTTGCACGGCGGTTTTCATATTATAGACATTGAAGATCCCGAAAATCCGCAGGAGGTGGGATCGTGCTACTCCCCAAACTGGCCTTACTGTGTAGCTGTTGTAGAAGATTATGCATTTGTCACGGACTATGTCAGTGGTGTTAGTATAATCCGTGTCTCCGATCCTGAGAATCCAGAGGAGATCAGTTACTTCGGTGATCAGACTTGGGCTCACGGTTTAACAGCAGTGGATAACTATGTTTACCTCGCAAATGGTGGTGATGGTCTCGTTATAATTGACGTCTCCGATCCTGAACATCCTCAGGAAGCAGGCTCACGGTATACATCATACTGGGCTCATAACGTGTTTGTAAATGATGACTATGCCTATGTAGCTGACGGTTTAGGAGGTGTACGGGTAATTGGGATCTCTAATCCAAGTCGTCCTACCGAAGTAGGTTATTATGATACACCAGGATTTGCCACAGACGTAGCTGTAGTGGGAGACATGATTTTTGTAGCCGATAACAGCAACCTTGGAATTTACCGGAACACACTGCTTGATGTGGACGATGACCAGAAACAAATCCCAATAGAGTTCAATCTATTCGCCGCCTACCCCAACCCTTTCAATTCAACCACAACCATTAAATACACTCTTCCGGCTGCAACGAATATTTCGTTAGAACTTCACAACCTACTTGGACAGCGAGTGCTATCACTGTTTGAAGGTTTTGAACAAGCCGGTACTCATAGTACATTTCTGACTGCCAATGACCTGCCGTCAGGATTATACTTCGTACGGTTGAAAGCTTCTGATCAAGTATTTACCCTGAAGGTTATGTTAATTCGATAGGAGAAAGAACAATGCATAAAACAATCATTTTATTAGCAATCATCTGCATTGCATTAACTGCGAACGCAGACCTTCTTGCCCAAGAAGCTGAAAACGTTGAACAGGTCGGAAGGATTTATAATCAATGGACCTATGCCGAAGATGTGGTCGTAGTTGGTGGTTTGGCTTATGTAGTTGCTGGTCGTTCCGGTCTGCAGATTTTGGATGTATCCAATCCTGAAAGCCCTGAGATTATTGGCTACTGGGATGATAATCCGGGATCTGCCCAAGGAGTTGCTGTTTCCGGTGACTATGCTTATATAGCGGATGATACAAGTGGTTTGCGCGTTATCTCTGTTGCCGATCCTGAATATCCGGAGGAAGTGGGATATTATAATACAGATGGCTATGCGCATGACGTCACTGTTTCCGGTGACTATGCATATGTGGCAGACGGATCAAGCGGTTTACGTGTCATTTCAGGTGCTGATTCTGAACATCCGGAAGAGGTGGGATACTATGATACGGATGGGATTGCTAAATACGTTACTGTTTCCGGTGACTATGCTTACGTTGTGGACGGCTCATTTTGGAATGGTGAAGAATCTGTTTGTGGTGGTTTGCGTATCATCTCAGTTGCCGATCCTGAACATCCGGAAGAAGTGGGATACTGTGATACACCAGGATCTGGCAGGTGCGTGGCGGTTTCCGGCGACTATGCTTACGTAGCGGACTGTGAAGGCGGTTTGCGTGTCATCTCAATTGCCAATCCAGAACATCCGCAAGAAGTGGGACACTGCTATACATGGAGCGCTGAGGGTGTAACGGTTTCCGGTGACTATGCTTACGTAGCGGACTGGGAAGGCGGTTTGCGTGTCATCTCAGTTAACAATCCTGAACATCCGGAAGAAGTAGGACATAATGATACACCGGGGAGTGCTTGGGGCGTAACTGTTTCCGGCACCTATGCTTTCGTAGCGGACGGTGCAAGCGGTTTGCGTGTCATCTCAGTTTCGGATCCCGAACAACCGGAAGAAGTAGGATATTATGATACATATGGGTGGGCTCATAGCGTCACGGTTTCCGGCGACTATGCATACGTAGCGGACGGGTTAAGCGGATTGCGTGTCATCTCCGTTGCTGATCCTGAACATCCGCAAGAAATGGGATATTTTGATACACCTGGACGTTCCTATGGTGTCATGGTATCCGGTGAGCATGCTTACGTAGCGGACCATACAAGTGGTTTGCGTGTTATCTCTGTTGCCGATCCGGAACATCCGGAAGAAGTGGGATTTTATGATACACCCGGGCATGCCTATGAGGTCATGGTTTCCGGTGACTATGCTTACGTAGCGGACTGGTCAGGTGGTTTACGCGTCATCTTAATTACCGATCCAGAACAACCGGAAGAAGTGGGATACAATGATATACCGGATAAAGCCCGGGGCGTCACGATTTCCGGTGACTATGCTTACTTAGCTGAATTTCCCACATTGAACGGTGAAGAATATATTGGTGGTGGTTTGCGTGTCATTTCCATTGCCGATCCTGAACAACCGGAAGAAGTGGGATACTATGATACACCTGATAGAGCCCGAGGTGTCACGGTTTCGGGTGACTTTGCTTACGTAGCAGACTATAGAAGCGGTTTACGTATCATCTCAGTTGCTGATCCTGAGCATCCGGAAGAAGTTGGATATTATAATACACATGGTCATGCTGAAGGTGTCACGGTCTCGGGCGATTATGCTTATGTAGCAGACTATTGGTGCGGTTTGCGTGTCATCTCAGTTGTCGATCCTGAACATCCGGAAGAAGTGGGATACTATGATACACCGGGGCTTGCTTATGGAGTAACCCTGTCGGAAGATGGGTTGATCTATGTGACGGATGGGTCAAACGTAGGCATTTACCGCTTCACCGATCCTGCCAAGGTAGATGATCCTGCTGTTTCTATTCCGGTAGAGTTCAATCTATACGTCGCCTACCCCAACCCGTTTAATTCAACAACCACAATCAAATACGAGCTGCCTTACCCATCGAATATTTCATTAACAGTCTACAACCCATTTGGACAGAGAGTGGCAAGCATATTTAAAGGGGACAGACAGTCCGGTGTTTATACTAATACATTGATAGCCAATAATCTTCCGACAGGAATGTATTTTGTGCGGTTGGAAGCTTCAGGGCAGTTATTCACTGAAGTTTCGCACCTTTTGTAAACTGTTGTAATCATTGATTTGTTTTCAGTCATGGAAATTGTATTCATGGCATAATCAACAATATATGAATTTCCATTTATATGCATTATGCGGTTTTATTAAGG
>JAVCDD010000283.1 GCA_030765125.1 Candidatus Hatepunaea meridiana | reverse complement strand
TACACAATCGGTCTGTTGAAGGCGCTTCCCACGGGACAAAAGAGTGAAGTTCGGTTGGCGTCTATCCCCGGAACACCCCCAAACCCGGTTTCCTTACCCCAAGGGTGCCGTTTTCACCCAAGATGTAATATTGCTAAAGCTATATGTAGCAATGTAGAACCAATGCTCATTGAAATTAGCCCAGGACATGAAGTAGCATGCCACCTGGTTACTCCCAGATGATGATATTAATCACGACAGTTAAGTCCTTAAAGATTGGAATGACTCAATGGTATTGAATTCCGAACCGCTTTTACAACGAAGGAATTAACGCAGTACTTCCCTGTTCGCGGAGGCCTCTTCAGACGTGTTGTGTCTGAAATTAAAGCCGTGGACGGGATTAATCTTGCCATTTATCCAGGAGAAATTGTGGGGCTTGTGGGTGAATCTGGCTGTGGAAAAACCACTTTGGGCAGGACAATCTTGCGCATTGTAGGTCCCACATCCGGCGCGATCATCTTCGATGGACAGGATATCAGTGAGCTCTCCTCGAAGGAATTGGGCCCGATTAGGCCTGATATACAAATGGTTTTTCAAGACCCTTTCTCGTCGTTAAATCCGAGGATGCGCGTGAAGGATTTAGTGGCAGAGCCATTGCGGATTCAAGATCGAGCCCAGGGTGCGGCTCTGGAAGAAGAAGTGCACAGGCTCGTTGATGTTGTTGGTCTTGACAAGCAAATGCTATGGCGATTACCAAGGGATCTGAGCGGAGGTCAAAGGCAGCGCGTAGCCGTTGCACGGGCATTAGCTTTACGGCCCAAACTATTGGTACTTGATGAGCCAACTTCTGCCCTGGACGTCTCGGTTCAAACGCAGGTTCTCAATTTGTTCGTAGATCTCCAGGATGAATTTGGGCTAACGTACCTGATAATTTCCCACGATTTAGGCGTGATACGTTATATCTGTGACCGAATAGCTATCATGTACATGGGTCGCATTGTGGAGACGGGATCTACCAGCCAGATATTTAACAACCCCCTCCATCCTTACACTCAGGCTTTGCTTTCAATCATGGCCGAACCTGGCGTGGTCAAAACCGACGAGATCATTCTTGCCGGTGAGGTATCACGCAAAGCAGAGGAGAACACGGGTTGTCGGTTTGCAAACCGATGTTTCGCCGCTAAGATAGCCAAATGCGAGGAAATTGAACCGGCACTCATAGGTTCTGAAGATAAGCATCTGGTGGCGTGTTACCTATATCATGGGCAGTCAATTCTCGGCGAATAGGTCGTTATTACCTTGATATGACAATACCACGCTTATGGACTTTCCAACTGCCTCATGGATAAATGATTATATAGTTTCCTTGTTTGATTGGTAGCAATGATATAGAGTAAGTTTGACATCAGGATACAAACAGAAATCCCACATTCTTCCCAAGGGAAGGAAATTGATAAACACCTGCATTTACATCAGGAATTTGCCCAGGAGAAAAGATCACAATTTCGTTGTTGGTTTAGATTATCCTGCAGAGACACCATCTTACTTACCAAAATGGCAATACTAGGCTACACATAAAGGACTATGTACTATGGGGATCCTCTCAGCTATAAAAATAACCCGAGTTCATTTTTGGAAACACAATACTACATAGATTTAAAAAAATATTAGCGATCCGTTTTGATGACAGGTGCCCGCTGTGACCTTATTATCTTTCCATTTACACAATGTTCTTGACACTACCATTATTCCTGAGATTTTGTTGATTTCATTCTATTCACTAATTCAAGAATTGTGTCTTGAATGAAATTAATTAAGAATTTTTGGTCCTCATCCAACAAAGAAATACTCTTCTTATAATTTTCTACGAACGATTGGGGCCAACTTTCACCTTCAAATCCACCATTATCGGCGATAATTTTTGTTAATCTTGCAGCAATATCCATCAACCTGATCGACGGATATAACTCCTCATATTGTTCTCCCTCGTGCATTAGCTGTGCACTAGACACAATGAAGGAAACAAGATCGAAATATTGGTCTTCGTTTATAGTAAGTTGTCGGTTTGTCATGACTGCCATTTGCTCCCATAGTTATCCAGAAATGCGGTATCGCTTATTGACAATCGTGGCGGGGGGATCGGTGATTCATCAGGATAACCTAATGATATAGCCAAATAAGGGGTAATATGTTCTGGAATGTCGAGTAAAGCTCGAATGGCAATTGCTGCAAATGATGCTACTATGCAGCTCCCGATTCCCATTGAATATGCAACCAAGGAAATATTTTGGGACACAATTGCAGCATCTGCCATATGAATAAGCCGAGTTGCCTCTTTAATCCTTTTTTGAGTTGGTTCAATACAGACCACGATAATGGCGGCCGGTTTATTAAAAATACCAGGCGTGAAATTTTGCATTGTATGTACCAATTTTGGAGATGAAACTACTATAAACCTCCACGAATTTGAATTCCCGGCATTTGGAGCCCACCGGGCAGCATCCAAAATTATGTTGATATCACTGCTTGTTATTGGAGTATCAGTGAACTTCCTAATACTTCTGCGTTCTTTTATTGTATTTAGAACATCCATTTTATTTTTTTTACCTATATAACTTTAGTAGATCGAGCTCACTGCATTTTTTTAGAGATCGTCAAAAATACTGATAATTAAAATATAAGGGCAATGGACGGAGAAAGGTGAAGTATGCAATAGCTGTGAGGGCTGAGGAGATAACTCTCAAAACATCTTTGTGCTCATCTATTATGTTTGAAGTAATCTCTGTGAGTATATTAGCGGTATACGAGAAAGCTTCCTCATGAGAAAAGCCAAAATTTGTTAGTCTCTGATTATCATAACTCCCACTCATTTCAGTATAAGCAGGTTCGTTCCCCAATAATGTATATCGTGCATAAAATCAC
>JAVCDD010000214.1 GCA_030765125.1 Candidatus Hatepunaea meridiana | reverse complement strand
GGGAATGACAAAAAAGGGGCTTTCCGGTCAGACACTAAGTATCAATATTGGTTTTTATAATTGTTTGAAACATTAAAAGTTCCGCGTAGGGGCCGATTTATCGAGCCCTTTTGCATAAGTAGAAGGGACTCAATAAATTGGCCCCTACGCGAAATTCGCACTTAACAAAGTAATGATAAGCACAACTAATAAAATCAATTTACCACTCTGAGATTAGTAAAGCTTGAACTCTAAACTAAAAAAACAAAAAAATCTGTTAAATCTGCGTAATCTGTGGTTAAAAAAAAAGGTCTAAATTATGCTCACATTCAACGGTTACTTAATCTTCATCCTCGCAGTTCTGATCGGAAGTTATATATTAGAACTGATAACCGAACGGCTGAACATCAAGAGCTTATCGCCTGCGCTGCCGTCCGAGTTTGAAGGATTCTATGATGCTGAGAAGTACGCCAAGTCCCAGCGGTATACCCGTGAACAAACTGGGTTTGGACTGATCACCAGCAGTTTCGATATTGTGTTGATTGTTGCCTTTATTCTGTTGGGCGGCTTCAATTGGCTTGATCAGATTGCACGCAATATCGGCTGGAGTGAAATCCCGACCGGGCTCATTTTTGCCGGTATCATCATCATCGGAACACAAATCCTGCACTTGCCATTTTCAATCTATCATACGTTTGTCATAGAAGAGAAATACGGCTTTAACAAGACAACACCGAAGACCTTTGTCCTCGATCTGTTGAAAGAATTACTGTTGACCATAATTATTGGGGGGGTGGTCTTTGCTGGGGTAATATGGTTCTTCAGTCAAACCGGTGATCTTGCCTGGCTCTATGTTTGGGGAGCGATAACTGCTTTTCAGATATTTATGATGTTCATTGCGCCGGTAGTGATTATGCCGTTGTTTAACAAGTTCACACCACTCGAAGATGGTGAGCTTAAGGATTCAATCGAAGAATACGCCAACAAGCACAATTTCAAGATGAAAGGCGTCTTTACAATGGACGGATCAAAGCGTTCCTCCAAATCAAATGCTTTCTTCGCCGGTTTCGGAAAGACACGACGGATTGCTCTCTACGATACGCTCATTGAGAAGCATACTATAAAAGAAATCGTGACAGTGCTGGCGCACGAGATCGGGCATTACAAGTTAGGACACATCCCCAAACGCATTGTCATTGCCATCATCAGTACCGGACTTATGCTTTTCATCCTCAGCTTTTTCATCAATAATCAAGAATTGTTCGATGCGTTCAGGATGCAGGAACTGTCTATCTATGCGAGCCTGATATTCTTCTCTTTCCTGTATTCACCAATTTCAATGATTATTGGAATAGCGCTCAATAAGAGTTCCCGGTCGGACGAGTTTCAAGCTGACAAATTCGCCGCCGATACTACCGGCTATGCGGATGATTTTGCAATAGCTATGAAAAAGCTCAGCGTTGATAGTCTATCCAACCTGACACCCCATCCGATGAAAGTATTCCTCGAATATGATCATCCACCGGTGTTGGCAAGGATTAAAGAAGTGAGCAAGTAAGAAAGTGTGTATTTAATGTTGTGATGATGTGATGTTGTGATTTTTAATTACAACATTACATCATTTAATACAGAAACGCATTACTTTATTCTTGCTCCATTTCTTACTTTCGCACTTATAAAAACTTTGATTATAAAAACAAAATATTGGTTCAAACGTCTGGAAGAAAAGTGTCAGGCTGATAGCGCTCATAACCGGTACATTTGTATTGCCCGTATAATCATTCAGCTATACCGCTTCGTCCAGATTACGGTGCGTGAATTCCTGGATGACCGGCTGTTCCTGCGAGCGATGGCGTTGACGTTTGCCACGCTGCTCTCGCTGATACCGCTGCTGGCTATTTCATTTAGTATGTTCAAGCTGTTCGGGGGTGGCGTATGGTTTATGGAGGTTTTAAGACCGGTGCTAACTCAGAACCTGGCGCCGGGCAGCGAACCGATTGTAGCGCAACGGATAGAAGAACTGATTTTTACCGGAGGAGGCACAACAATTGGTGGAATTAGCATACTGTTCTTTTTATTGGCAATCTATGGTATTTTTTCGGCTATTGAAAGCACATTCAACTTGATTTGGGGAACCAGCTCGCGCGCGGGTGCCTTGCATCGAGTACCGCTCTATTGGGGGCTGGTGACTATCATTCCACTGTTGGTTGTCAGTTCATTGGCTCTAACAACCTATCTGAAAGCTTTACCGTTGGTGGTCGAAGCGGTTGAAAGGGTCGGTTTCGCTGAAAACCTGATAAATCGTTTGTTGCCGGGAATAATGGTAATGGTCAGCTTTTTCCTGCTCTACAGGTTTTTACCGAGCACACGTGTGCGAACTTACGCAGCTGCAATCGGAGCAATAACCGCGGGACTGTTATATGAATTGATTAAATCCGGTTTTATCATCTACACAGGAAAGCTGGTTCAATATGACGTCATTTACGGATCGCTGGCAATCGCTCCCTTATTGATGATATGGGTAAACCTATCGTGGGTAATTGTTTTAATGGGAGTCGAAGTCTGTTTCGTATCTCAGCATTACAACGTTCTTCTTAATAAGCGCAAGCATATAAAGTTCTCACGCTCACAAAAGGATGCACTGGCATACCTGATACTGACTCAAGTAACGCTTGCTTTTCGCGGGAAGCGCGAACCGGTTACAATCGACGAGTGGAGTCATAACTATGGTGTGCCGCCCGGTATTGTTACAGAAGTAATAGAACGGCTCAGGAAAGGCGGTGTATTGACGAAAACAGGACCGGGAAGAAACGAAATACTCATTACTCGGGATCCCGATTACCTGCAAGTTAGTAATATAGATAGTATCCTCTCTGGCGAATTACTTGAAGAGTGGAATTGGCCCAGCGAAGAATCCTGGCAATGGTTAAAAGATTGGATGCAGCACCGCGCTGAGGTTGCCGGTGAAACTACGGATGGTATTACGCTGGGTGAACTTGTTTCGAGTTTAATGGAAAGTGAGCAAGTGAGCAAGTGAGCAAGTAAGAAGGTAAGAAAATGGGAACGCAACTTTTCTCGCTTATTCACTTTCTTACTTGCTTACTTCTTTATCATATAAACCAATTCCGGTTCTTCTATCTTACCTTCGATAAATGAATAATCACAATCTCGTTCCCACGCTCCAGCGTGGGAACGAAAATCACCCCTTGAAATCTTCTTGTGCACAACCCTCTGAAGAGGTTTTGGCAGCAGGTTGCCGTGAAAACCAAACTTACGTTTCAGTTTCATAACGGAGAGCAACAGTTTTGACTTTTCCAGCCTTGCTATATCTTTATTGACTGTAATCTGCGCAAATATTCGTTGGTCAGTAAATCCAGCTTCCTTTAATAGTAATGTTACTTCAGCGACACTGTATTCCCTGACGTGATATGGGTTCATACCTGCGAGATGATAAGTTTCCACGTTGGGAGTCGACATTATGAATAGACCGTCCGCCTTAAGCATTCGGTGAACTTCGGTTAAGTAGCGTTCAACACCTGTTATATGCTCGAAGACCTCGAAAGAAATTATCAAATCAAAATAATCGGATTTGAAAGGCGTTTCCCTGCCATCCGCAATGACAATCTTCTTGCCGATTTTACCTGATGTAATTTTTGCGGCTTTTCGGCTAATATCTAATGCAAACAGATCGGCAGCGACAGGCGAGATCAATTCAGAACCGAATCCTTCTCCGCAGCCGAAGTCGAGGACTTTCTTACCGGCTGCATATCCGGATGCAAAATGATAGCGAGCGATTAGCTGCCTGAACAGCAGATCGTCACTGCTGTCGGCACGTTCCAGAGTGGCTATTTTGAACCTCGGTTTAATTAAAAGAATACGTTGACTTCACCACGAAGAGCACTAAGATGATTATTCGTTTTGAGGGTTACACTCCTATTTTACTAATGCAACCTTCATTGTTGCAGTTTTATTACAATTCTGCAACCTTAAAAAGTAAATACCACTTACAAGCGTTGAACCGTTCAGGATAGTAGTATGAATTCCCATATTTAAGCTGTTATCTACAATGTTAAGTGCTAGTCGTCCATTTATATCATAAACGTTCATTGTAATCCGTCCAGCTTTGGATAAATTATATCTTATGACTGCATTAGCGTTAAACGGATTCGGATAAGCTGCAACAATACCAAATTCTATCGGCATAGCTTCGATGCTTTTCAACCGAATAACCGTTAATCCATCGGTTTCGTATCCCAAGTTTCCCTCAAGCACCTCAAATTGAAAGTCATATTCACCATTTTCATCAACCAATCTGATTTCTAACGCTTCACCTTCGC
>JAVCDD010000156.1 GCA_030765125.1 Candidatus Hatepunaea meridiana | reverse complement strand
CTGATTGCAAGGCTTTATACTTGACTCGTATATTGTTTACTGTCTCCTGGGATATCATGTAAAGAATATAACATTTTAGAATCCCTGATGCAAGCAATACCGATGAGTTATTTGTTTCCGATTACTTAATTCATCAAGAACTGAATCATCGTTAAAGTCCGCAAAGTGAAACGCGACGTCGCTGTAATGAAGCCCGCGCATGAGACCTAAATTTTCCCAGTTTCCTTCATCATCCTGCTCATAGCGCTGGATTCCGTCCCAATGGACTACTATGAGGTCGGCGTGTCCATCGCTGTTCCAGTCACAGAAACGCGGAATCAGGAATTCGCTGTCCTCGATATCGCTTATAATGTCGTAAAACAACTCATCATCGCGAATCCAATCGGGATTGTTAAAATCTCCTCTGTTTCGAAATACTCTCAGTTCAGGTGGATAATCTCGCAATGGCAAAATCACTTCATAGACGATAACTTCAGGAAAATCATCTTGATCGATGTCCTGAAGAATGAAGGATATCCACCAACACTCATCATCCACAATATTTAGATTTTCAAAACAATTTTCATCGCTGACTCGCCAGGTAATATCAGGGAATTCTCCGGTCTGCTCGATAATATCGAAGCTCTCGCCCGACGGCACAATGAGTTCAGCGATACCATCATTATCGATGTCGTAAAAAGCGGTTGGACCATTTCCGGGAATCCTGCCAACAGTTCCGGGATCGAAATGGGGGTTTAAGAAAGAGTGATCGGCTGCCCAGCGCCATTCCTGTGCGGTTAAGGTGATCACAAAAGAAAGCAGAAATGCGCTTATAACTATGAGTTTGTTGAATTTCATTTTTCTCTCCAATTTATTTAATCAGCATAACTTTCCTGTTTATCACTTGTCCCGAAGACTCTAATCTAATAAAATACAATCCCGAAGGCAGGTCATTGGCAGTCAGGATTATTGTGTGAATGCCGGGTTGTCGGTATCCTTCAAACAATGTGCCTGTTTTCCTTCCGAGCGGATTATATACGTCCAACGAAACATCTGTCGGGAAGGGAAGACTGTATTTGATTGTAGTTGTTGAGTTGAAGGGATTGGGGTAGGCAGGTAAAAAACAAAACGTTGTCGGAAATAAGTTAGAGGAATGTTCTTTAATAACATCAGGATGTGTAAATCTGTAAATCCCCATACTACTACCCTCTGCGACGAAAATGAGTTCATCGGTTACGTAGGTTTTCAAAGCTCTCACTGGAACATCATAGAATCCTAATTCCTCTATATTTTCCGGTTCATTTATATCAAGAATAGTGATCATATAATCATAGTAGTAATCATTACTTCTATATTGACAGATGTATGCAGTGTTTTCAATTATTCTTATATCAACGGGTCTCCGGGGCGTGTCATAGAATAACACCTCTTCAATGTTTTCTGGATCACTGATATTAATAACGTATATTCCATAATGATCGGCTAAAAATGCCAGATCATTCTGGATTGCTACACATAATGCACGCTGTCTTGTCTGGAACCTGTTAATCGGTTCTGGTTGTTCAGCATCAGTAATATCAATAATGAAAAGTCCTTCCCAATCATCAACTATATATGCATAGTTCCCTGTAACTGTTATTCTGGAAAAACAACGAGCTTCAGGTACTCTAAATTGACAAACCTCCTCAAGATTTTCCGGATCATTTCTATCAAGAATCCATAATTTATCTCCACTAATTACAAAAAGATATTCTTCAGTAATTGCAAGGTCTCTTGCTGAAGGTAGTATGTCGTAATTACCAACCTCTTCCAGATTTTCAGTGTCGCTAATATCGATTACTCGCACCCCTCCATGATGATCAGCAATGTAGGCAAAATTCTCCTCAACTGTTACTTTCTGGGCGGTTCCGGGAGTTTTATAAGTTCCTACTTCAAACGGATTCTCGATATTTCCAATATTCACAATACTAAGACCATCTCTCCCTTTGACGATATAAGCTAAATTTCCAACAACTTTAACATCTTTTACCCATCCCTGCGAATCGATGCTTCCCATTTCTTCCGGGCTTTCTTTATCGGTGACATCCAAAACGTATAAACCTCTAATTTCTCCTTCGAGCACATTACCCATTTGAGTATAGTAAGCAAAATTACCTGACACATCAACACCTGTAATTCCTACAGGCATTTCAAAGAATCCAACTTCCTCAGGGTTTTCCGGATCGCTAATATCTATTATCCTTAATCCCCTTAGATAAGCATAATCACCGGATACGGTGAATAAGCCACTGTTATTGGGAGTTTCCAGGAAGGCAATTTCCTGAGGATCTTCCGGATTACTAATATCCACTATAAATAAACCTCTATTAAATCCTGAGACATAAAGATAATTATCAAATATCTCGATACCACCAATTCGATAATCTAAAGAATCAACGTATTCCGGATTCGCCGGATCATTGATATCAATAATATGTATATACTCCCCAACCTGCACAAATGCAAAATCGTGATATAATTCAACCTCAGCAACATATGATGTTGTTCTCAGAAAACCGACTTCTGATGGATCCTCCGGATTGCTTATATCAATAATCCTGAGTCCACCATCCATATCCGCTAAATAAGTAAGATCATCCGCGATGGCAATATCATTGATACTACCTGGTGTTTCACAAAAACCTATAGCAATTGGATTTTGAGGATCACCGATATCGATTACTCTGAAACCGTTGTATCCACAACCTGCATATACAAGATTTTCTACAACTTGCAAGCACTCAAACCTTCCCAAATTATTGTTAATATAACCAATATTTTCCAATGCCTCAGGATTTGAAATGTCAACGATTTGCAAACCAGTGGAACTTGTTGCAATCAGAGCAAGATTACCTTCAACCACTATATCGTTAGGGATTTCCCACTGATTGAATATCCTGCTTATAAACTCGACATTCTCATTATCCTGCGCAAAAATGTCTTCATTCGCTGCTAATGCAAGTATAGCGATTGTGAATAATAGAATTGTGTAGCGCATTGTTCTTTCTCCTATCGAATTAACATAACCTTCTGAGTAATTACCTGATCGGACGCTTTCAAGCGCACAAAATACAACCCCGACGGCAATCCCCTTGCATCAAGATTTTGTGAATAGATTCCAACTTGTCTGTGCCCTTCAAACAATGTTTTCATCCTTTGACCTGCCAAATTGTAGATATGAAGCGACGTTTGTCCCGCTCTCGATAGCCCGAAGGTGATGGTGACTGATGAGTTGAAGGGGTTGGGGTATATATTTGACAAGAAAAAAGCATTGGGTGGATTCCCCGATTCCGGCTGAACCGAGTTAAAATTACTTTCATGAATACCAATATCAGGAGCTTCATCGTAATATTCATCTTCGCTCATATTTACCAGCGTATCCTCTTCATGAATGAAGAAAGCTATCCCGGCATCGATACAGGGTGAATCAGGAGTCAAATCAAAATCACCTTCATATAGACTCAAAAAGAGAGGATCTATGTCAATATTTCCTTCATCCCATATCACATTCCCGTTATCGTTGTCTGTTATCGCATCACGTCCATTTTCTATATCACAATGTGTTAACAGCGCTTGACTGGCTTCTGCGTCAGATTCAAAAACAATTCCACCTGGATCATTGAAATATATGATGTCATTGATAAAGACCGGATTTGAAGCGGAGCAGTAAACTACCTAGGTCTCATGCTCAACATCAGTCCAGTTCTGGCTGATCGTGCAGTTAAGGAATACGGGCTGACATCCCTCCAGACATGAAACGGCTATCCCATTACCAGTTGCATAGTTCGAGTAGATGAGACACCTCTGGAAAACCGGTTGTGCGTTGCGTTCGACAGCCGCCCCGCCTCCGGTATCACCTGCAGAATTTCCCGATATCTCTCCTCCGGTTATTCTGGGTGAACAGCCTTGACTGACGATAATCCCACCGCCGTTGCCTCCAGCATCATTACTCGATATTCCACAATTGTTGATAACAGGAGAGCAATTGTTAAACATATTGATCCCACCACCGTTCCAAACCGCACTGTTACTCAAAATTTGGCAACAGGAAATCTCAGGACTTGACCCTTCACCACACCAGACTCCTCCACCACCGCTCCCCGCCTGATTATTAAGAATTGTGCAATCCAGAATTCGCGGATTGGCATCTGGTTCACAACTGATTCCGCCACCTCTTGTCCCTGCATAATTCCCTGAAATCCTACAACTGGAAATAATCGGGTTTGATTCTGAACAGCGGATACCACCACCGTTACCATCGGAATGCCCATTTTGAATTGTAAAACCGATTAATTGAGCATTCTCACTTTCACCGCTTTCGAATATGACAACTGTAGCAGTCGAATCACCATCAATGATAGTCTCATTAATGATCCAACGATGTTCGGGATCTAACAAATATAAACTGCCGACTATTATGTCTTTGCCATTGAAATTAATATTTTCAACATACTCACCTTCCTGAACCAGCACAGTATCTCCATCTTCAGCAGCATCAATGGCAGCCTGAATAGTCTCGAAGTCGTCCGGAACGTTAATAACGGGACGCATAATCAGATTAAGTTTGCCGAATCCGAAAACATTATCGGGACCATCATTACCGACATCAACTGCATAGCCGAGTAACAATGCACGTAAATCCTCATTTGTTCGGTCATTATCCTGCGACTGTAGCAAAGCTGCGGCACCGGCGGCGTGAGGACACGAAGCAGAAGTTCCACGAAAGGGTGTCTCGCCATAAGCTAAGGTGGATACTGCCGTCGGTCCGCACAACTCAGGCTTGAGTCTGCCATCGTAAGTCGGACCTTGTGAACTATAGTATTCAATTTCAATCTCGTCGGAATCCCATACTGAATCCGCTATTGCTCCAACAGCAAACGCACCCTCTGCGACCGCTGGAACGCATATACTTCCCTCAGTAGTATGAAAGGCTAGATCTGTGCGAGTCTGAATCGTAAAATCAATTCCGTCATCACCACCATTGTTACGAACCAAGATACCGTAATATCCCTCCTCCTGAACCTGACAGGAGAGGTATTCCCAAGGTGGTGCGTTACCATCCTGAGGATAAGTTGATTCGTCAGCAACTACCCATTCCTCGTTACCACCATTCCAGTAAACAAGATATAGATCATAATTCTGATCGGTTAAGGGGAAATCATCCCATACAAGTGACGCCTGAATCCTGACTTCCTGTTCGATGTTGAGGTATTCACCATCTCTTGCAATGAAGCGATTAACTCTTTCACCATCAGCAAACCGATGGTAGTTATCCCTTTCATCCTGATCGTCAAATTCGGCTCGATAATGCCATAGAGCACTGTTACCTGCCGAATTGACAAAGAAAATACCATTCTGATACGCCTCATCAATAATTTCAGAGTGCCAGTCCTCACCGCGGTAATAATCACCCTCAGGGATCCATTGACTAAGAGACCGGCTGATTATTTGAATTCCCTCCTCGCCTGAATAATTAATCGCCTCCTCGAAATGAGGTGAGTATAGTGTTTTAAGAAGGTATAATTCCGCTTCGGGCGCCAGATCGTAAACGATTTCTGCACATCCTACGCCGTGAGAACTACCTTCGTCGATGGGTTCATTGGTGTAATTCCGAAGGGTTAACTCCCGAGGCAATTCGCCACTTTCCTGAGCATCTTCAAGTATAGCAAAACCAATATCCATAACAGCAATCTTTACACCCTGACCGAGTATGTCATTATCGTGAAATTCTTCGGCGCCGATTGACTCAACTCCTTCACTGACAATATCCTCGCTCGGTTCAAAAGGTCTGTGAACCAAAGAAACAAAACCGATTGATTGGGCAAGTTTCCCCAATTGTTCAATCGGAACCCAAAGTAATATGAAACGCTTCGACCGACAGTCAACCTCGGCATTGCATTTCTTCAGCATCGATTCTGTTATTTCCTCAGGCAAACGATTATCCTTCAATGTAAGCTCGACCAGTACACGATCCTCTTTAAGCTTGATATGATGACGCCGGGCGAATTCTCCTGCAGACTGCCATCCTGACTCCGAATACATATCAAGAAACGTGCTTAAGGCGGTTTCTAACCTGGTATGAATAGATTTCTCAATGGTATGGAGTGTTGCTGAGTCCCGAACTATCCTGGCTCCAGGGAAGGGAAGAGAACCGGAATTTTTAGATTGACCGCTAACCACAGAGTTTAATAATACAACAAACAGGATGAACGACACTGTGATTTTTGTTTTCTTAGTTGACATCTCTAAGTTCTCCTATGAAGTCTCATGGTATTGAGTAGGTTGTTATCTGGTAATCTGATTAAGTAGTATTACCAGCTCTTAATTATCCTATTATGAAAACGGTTATAAGTCGCAAGTCAGATATTTTCCTGTAACTTGTTACTTGAGACTTGTAACTTTCCTTATTATTATCTGTCCAGAAGTCTCTAACCCCACAAAGTATAACCCCGATGGCATATCGCAGGCATTCAGGTTTACCGAATGGAATCCGGTTTGTCTGTATCCCTCAAACAACGTAGTTACCCTCCGACCAAGTGGATCGTAAACTGCCAGCGACACATCAGACGGCATTGGAAGGCTGTATTTGATTGTCGTTGTTGAGTTGAAGGGATTAGGGTAAATATTTGACAGGCGAAATTCACTCGGAAATTTCTTCTGTCCGGGTTCAGTTATAACGCCCTCCTGATTATAGTAAAATGCACCCATATCAGCTCGTGTTTCGTCCGGATCTTCGGGTGAATCGGGATCTCCGGCGTCGATGCAGGGAGAGTCTGCGGTGAGGTGGTAGTCGCCCTCTTCCGGATCGACAAACAGGGGATTTTCATCAAGCATCCCATCTCCAATATCCACATGTACGTTTCCAAATATGTCTATTCCTCCCCACTGCAAATCAGTATATGAAATGTTGAGCGTGATCTGACCCCTTTCACCATGAGGAACGCCGAGAGAAATCGGATTGCCTTGATTACCCCAGAAGATACTGTTTGATATGTTCGTTCTGATATCCCGGCTGCGAGTGCCCTGTGACCAGCCTTCTCCAACATTATCTACAATCGAAATCCTAGTTAGAAGTGCTTCCAATACAGAATCCAGATAAACACCACCCACCGGATCACCACTGTTACCGGCTATCAGGACATTTGTCATGGCGACTCGATCCCCACCGCCATATACTTCAAATCCTCCCGCCCCTTGTGAAGCGGTATTGCGCCTGATTATTACATCAAAAAGCTCTATATCTGCACCTACTGCGTAGATACCACCGCCCGTCATTGCAGAATTGTCCTCAAACACGATGTCTCGCAACACGAAGTTATCTCCTCCCGCTCTATATAAACCTCCACCTCGGGATCCTGCCTCGTTTTCCCTGATAATCAGGTTCTGGAGTGTTGGTGACGAACCACTGCATAAAATACCACCACCTCTATCAGCGCTGCCGTTCCTTATTGTAAATCCAGATAAAAGCGCCTCTGAGGACTCTCCCTGATCAAAAGTAACGACACGATCCTCACCTCCACCATCAATAATCACTTCAGATGGATCAGCGGGATTTCCTAAAACGACAATATCTTTACCATCGAAGTTGATATTCTCAACATACTCCCCCGGCTGAACCAGGACTGTATCACTATCCCGAGACCAATCAATGGCTTCCTGAATGTCTTCATAGTCATCTGGGACATTCATGATCGCGGCTAGTGTTAACGTTGAAAAAAGCGCAAGCGATATGATTAGAACACCGATAATGATTCTAAAATTTGTTCTTTCCATTATAAACTCCTTTTATTTTATCAACATAACTTTCCTTGTAAACATCTGATCGGATGCGTTCAGACGCACGAAGTATAATCCTGATGGAAGGTTGTTGACCGTTAGGTTCGTTGTATGAATGCCGGATTCTCGGTATCCTTCAAACAGAGTGTTTATTCTTTTTCCGAGCGGATTATATACGCCCAATGAAACATGCGTTTGGAATGGAAGACTATATCTGATTGTAGTTGTTGAGTTGAAGGGATTGGGAAAAGCCGGGAGCAGTGAAAATGAAACTGGTGTTTGTGGATTATCGCTATTGAAAATCGAACAATACTCTGCGACGTCAAGGATTTCTAAATAAGATTCATCTGCAAGAAATGCCATGTTGTTTGAGATTGCCACGTCCCTGCCGACTCCCGGACTATCGTAAAATGCGACTTCTGTCAGGCTTTCAGGATCTGAAAAATCATAAATTTTTAACCCCAATTCATGATCCGTGATATAGAGATAGCCATTGTACGCTTTCAATGAACTAATTGATATCTCAATCGGAAACAGATTGTGAACACCGACAATCACCGGATCGTCCGGATCGGATATGTCGTAAATAAAAATCCGGTGCGTATATCGGACAAAAGCTAAATTTCCATATATGGCGATTTCTCCAGAATATACTGCACCGGGTCTATCGCTGCCCAATACGACAGGTTCTTCCGGATTGGAAATATTTATAATATAGAAATAATGATCCATTTGACTCAGATAAATATAATCTCCTGAAATAGTCACTTTAAGACTCCAGGTATTATCGAATTCAAGGTGAGCGATTTCAACCGGTCTGTACGGATTCTGCGCAGAGATAATTCTTAGCCCTTCATCAGTCGCAACATAGGCATATCCGTTTGCAGCAGCGACATCCCATGCTATTCCCATATTAGCAACAGACGAAATTTCGCTGATATCAAGTGGATCATCTATATTAACGATACGAAGTCCTCCATCAGCAGAAGAGATAAAAGCAAGGTCGCCATCAATCTGCATTCCGGTTGGCGCCCCGCCGACTCTGCAATAATCAACCATCAGCGGTGTTCCCGGGTCGGAATAATCTATCACGCACACCATACCGTAGTAATCAGCAGCAAAGGCATAATTATCTTTGACTTCGATGCATCTGAGATGACCGCTTTCTTCACTCCATCTTCCCACTTGAAAAGGACGCTCGGGATCAGAGACCTGAACAATACACAGACCGGTAACCGACCCTACATAACAGAAGTCGCCGGAAACTGCAACTCCATTACTGATGTTGGGTGAATTGCATTGTGAAATTTCAAGTGGATCTGCTGGATCGGAGATATCCAGTATTTTGAGGCGGTCAGCACCGGCTGCTACATACAAATAATTACCACCAATCGAAAGGTCAGATGGATATCCCCATGGAAGATCAAGGCACTCCGTTTCGAGTGAAATATTTTCAGGATCTGAAATATCCAGAACATAGAGGTTATCTCCTTCAGTACGAATTCCAAGGAAAGCATAATTACCTTCTAATGTCACACTAATCCCTGACCCGGAATCTATTTCAAACTCTTCAATTTCCACAGGTGATTCGCGATCGGAAACATCGAAGATATACATCCCGGTTAGAGATGCCGCTATATAAACATAATCACCCTCAACAACGATTGAATTTGCTATCAGAATGTCTCTATCCAGGTTACTGCCTGTAAATTCCGGATTAGCTGGATCTGAAATATCAATTACATATAATCCGGTTGTGTCTGTTCCTACGTATGCATAATCTCCTTGAACAGCAACAGCAGTGCAGCGACCCATTATATCAAAATGTCCTACTTCTCTGGGGCTGGTGGGATCTGAAATGTTAACAATTCGCAAATCTCCATTACCACATGCGACATAGGCGTATTCCCCCGAAACAGTAACATCCTGATTATCACCCATCAGGACTGCGCTCCCCACTTCCCGGGGTTCTCGCGGGTCGGAAACATCTACTACACGGAATCCGCTGATGCCGCAAGCTGCATAAACATAATTACCATCTATCGCAACCTTGAGAGGAACATCCCAATAGGATAGTTGACCGATCAATTCCAACTCATCACTCTGCACAGTTGAGAACAGTGAAATTATTAACATTATCAGGCAGATTGTTCGTGCTGTACAGATACTCTCTCTGATGGCATTTGATTGCAAAAAAGGACTTTTAAAACTTTGTTTGATTTTCATTATTTTACCTTTTATTTGATTAATACCAGTTTACTGGTTATTATGTGCAGTAAATGATTATGTGCAGTTGCAGTATTTATGAGCCTGTTTTTGCTGGTATTCGATCTATAACAACTGCACATAATATCGATGGCATTTAACCATTAGCTCAATTTCTTCTGTAGTT
>JAVCDD010000091.1 GCA_030765125.1 Candidatus Hatepunaea meridiana | reverse complement strand
TCCAGTCCGACGCCCAGATAACCTCCGCTTCAACCTGTTCAAGCTGTCCGGTTATATCCTCAAATATCTGGAGTGTGCAACCGGGGATATTCACTTTATTGCCGATGTCATTAATCACTACAGTCAGGCTGGGAGTACCAATTGTCTCCACATACTTTCGAACTGCAGTATAACCGGGAATCTGATCTTCAGTGGCGAGGTCAAAGAAATTATCATCATCGAATGATACCTGCCACTTCTTCGTCTGGTTATTCCATCGAAGAGCGGGGCGTGTGGCACTGGCGCCGCGGTCGATTTCAATCCCTGAGGTAAAACCGGACGGCGGTGTCTGACCCGATTCCTGCTTGTTGAGGGTAATGATATTATCCTTAACCTCAGTGTCGGTAGTCTCGACCTTAGTAACCGTACCCTCAACAACCAAATCCTTAAGAGTTACCTGCTTATTGGCTTCATCGACCTCGAGGAGCGGCGTGTCATCGGACGCCTTGATTAACAGCGATCCATTGGTATCAAGTTTGACCTCAGCATTTATACTGCCTGCGTCATAAGTGCCCTGAAAGTCCTGCGGATCACCACCGACGCCCTTCTCGCCGACATAACGATAACCGGTGATCTTGAAACCGGTGGCAGTGGCATGCGAATTCTCAAGGATGAGAATACCGGCTTTGTAATCGAATACCCAGTTACAGGGATCGGTCGTATATATCTGATTCCCATCCTGGTCGAACAACTGAATGGTATATCCCTGCCCGAAGCGCGGGCTGATCCAGTCCTGCAGACGAACGCCGCCGCTCTTTGCCACCCAGGCTTTCTTTCCTGCAACAGAGATATCCTCTTCGAGAACCAGTTCCTGGTATAATTGAGCTACACCATCGTTGACTGCCTGGGCAGGATCGGAATCAATTATTTCCTTCCATACATCATCGGAATGGACAATCCTTCCGGTAGAATATTGCTCCTCGTAGAACTCCTTACCGGTCGAAGTCAGAGCCCGATCAAGCGCCAACTTCCAGGCGCGATCTATCTTCACACTGTTTCCTATTGCCATAATTTCTCCTTACCAGCCCATCATTTGTATTTCGGTGATCACAGGTGCAGATGCATTCTTTAGCGTAATCCTCACGATAACCATATACCCGGAGTCTGCGGTGCTGTTAGTTCCGGCGCTCCATCCGAACTGGTTGCCATTGACTGACGTCCGGCAGCCGTCTCCATCATTGCCTTGGAAACTTCCGGCATCGTAGGGCTCGCCTAAATCCAGCCAGCCGGTCTTGCCAGGTAGCTTAATCTCGACTTTAACGTCCCCTCCGGCTTGAATATCAGTTAGTGATAATCCTACCAGTCGAAGGATGCCCGAGTTATGAGGATCACCTGTATCCCTGAACGCGCGTAAATATTGCTGATCCCCGGTGAAACCGGTAGAGTAATCAGGTTGACCGGTGTTGGGAGTGTAACCGCTTGAATAATCTGTCACAGGATAGATCAACGACCCGGCAATCTGTGCATTACCGTTAGAAATAACATTTGCACTTGTCCACAGATCGGTAATCGATCCGGGAATCGAATCGTATGCAGCCAAAGCCAAACGATATTTCTCATCCAGGAACTTCTCAAGCAGATCGGTTGACTGCTGTGAGTATGTATTGACGAGCATAGTCCGGTTATTTTCACGCGGAATCTCGACTTGAGATGAAGTCGTAAAGGGGTCTTTAGCTGTCGCAAACAGTTTCCCGTCCAGCGAGAAAAATCCGGCTTCTAATGCAATATTCTTATCCACAATGAAGTTCTCGCTATCCTGGGGAGGATTTGAATAGCCGGATAGTTCGGCGTTGCCACCCGCTACATAGGAGATGTTCTGGTTGGAAAAGCCGACTTGACCACCGACTATGGTCACTGGTTGCGAGTGAAAACTGTTCTCGAATACGTTCTGTGCGGTTACCTTGACGCCGATCTCAGCGCCTGCCGGCATATATTTAACGCCGGACATATATGCCGGTGATCCCGGATCGGATACGGTAACCAAAGAATCTGAAATACCGGTTAAAATAGCAGGCGTATTAGAACCATCATCATAGAACAAATCCAACTCTGCCGAACCATGTGTCTGTCCCTCGATCTCGTGTTCCAGCCGGATGCGGTTGGCGCCTGCTCTGAGGTTGCAGTCGTTGGAGCCGATATAAACCCTCATCCGACCCTTTTTATATGGTTCGAAGTCGTTATAGTTAACGATATCGATCCGTTCCAAAGCATGACCGGCTTCACGCAGATGCCCGCCGCCATCTCCTTCTTGTGTCATGTCGAGGGTTTCCTTCTCAACTCCGTTGACGATGAGTTTCATCACCCCTTCGTTTGCCTTATCGAAGCGGTTGGAGTTGAGGGTGAGTATCTGCGGACTTGCGTCACTGATAACATTTGGAACGTTTATGTCACCAGCTGCCATACCGTAGTCATACGCAGAATCTGCGTCGTCCGCCAGATTCGCAGTTTGAACACCACCTGACACCTGCCCGGCTTCAAACTCGATGCCGTTCAACGGCAGCGGTTCCTCCGGCAGCAGATACTCCAGGTATTCAATCTTCTCGTTCAAATTCTCGCCGCCCGAGATCACATCGCCTATGACCTCAAGATCGGCGTTTACTTTTTTCGTTGCCACATTTACCTCTAAAAGTTATGTTTGTAATAATTCTGCATTCACGATAATCACCGTTCCCGCCATCGGTTCAGCCAGTCTGATCGTCACATCCCAATCGTTCAGATCGACCTCTGTATCGATTAGGTTGCCATCCTCATCCCGTACTTGTACGATGTAGTTCTGATGCCCAAGCTCATGTTCGAAAGTTTGTTCTGTCTGATCGGACCTGAGATCGAAGACCACATAACCATCTTCAGTACTGTCACGACCGAGCAACGGCACGTCTGCTACTTCCGGGAACGGCAATGTCACATGAGCCGATTGATCGAACTGATCATATTGCTGACCCGCTTCGACAGCGGTGTTGAGAGTCATTAACTGGTCTT
>JAVCDD010000374.1 GCA_030765125.1 Candidatus Hatepunaea meridiana | reverse complement strand
TTGGTCAAATCACTCGAAATTGATAGGACCTGTCCCGGAATAGACAATTTCGCTCAAGCTGGTGGATGGGGTTTTATATCCCATCAGAAAATTTTGGAAAATTCCGGGTTTTGGGACAGGCCCTATCTATCTTTCTTTAATCTCTCCTGAATTACCTTGTGGACCTGGTTGACCTGCTTCCCACTTTGTCAAACTTAGTATTTGTGGTGTGACCCTGTTCCTTTTTTTTGTTATTAAGTATGTGCATCGATGCAGGGCTGTCATAACCAATGATCTTAAGTTGGTAGTGGTGTTTGCGATGTCCGCCTGGTTTATTTAGTGGTTGTATATTTCTTTCCGTCTACTGAACGCAGCAGGACCACCTTCTAAGATGTCCAGAACGCACCGTTTGGTTTCGGCTGTGTCGATTGATCCGCAATTTTTGGCTTTTCCGCAATCGTTTTCGCGATACATGGGAAGAATCAACTCCGAGTCACCTAACACAGCAATATTTGCATTGTGGGTCACGATAATAACCTGTCGTCTTTCTTTGATTTCCCGTAAAGTATTTACAATGCTTGAAAAAATGAATGCATTGTCAAGGTCATCCTCAGGTTGGTCGATCACGAGCGGCACATTTGATTCAGCCAGCATGGCAATGATCAGCAGGATCGTGTGGCGCTGACCATCCGAAAGCTGAAGCACTGGGATTTCTTTAGGTGGCGTGGACCTAGTGCGAACTGTGATGATCGGCTTCGGCTGCTTTGCAAGTGCCTGAAGCTCAAACAGAATATTCCAATAACAAAGTTTATCAACGATCCTTTTAGCCCATTCGGTCGAAACACTGACAGTCTCCGCAATCTTCTGGTGATTACGTTCCAGAACCAAATCAGCGAGTTCTGATGGTGTAATGCGATTGCACACGTTTTCTATCATGTTGTCTTGAAGGTAGGATCCTTGCATCTTATCCTGCATGAACGCCTCAAACTCAGCCGTAATTCCTGCATCGTCATACTTCACAAATATTATATAATCCTTGATTATCGTTTTCAGGTTGGTGTTGATGGCCTTGAGTTGATCCTTCCGGCGCTGTGTCATGTTCTCCCGGACTTCTTGTAGCTTTGCGCGCAACTTTGTCCGTTGCTCCCGGCACTGTTTTCGCTCGTCGCTACGCTGTTCGACCGAAGCAATATCCTTCGCAACTAATGCTTTCTGACGAAGCAATGTTTCCAGACCAGGAATGCTCGTAGCAAGTCCACGGGCCTTTAAGTCAGCAAGCTTCATCGCTACGTCGCCACTCATGCGCCGATGGCTGACTTTTAGTTCGCCGGTTAGCTTCGTAAGCCCCTTCGCGCATGATTTGAGCAGAGCATTCAGTTCCTGTTCCTTTTGCTTCACCGAAGCGTTATTCGCAATGAGAGTGGCCTTAATCGCCTCTATCGTTTTCTTGGAAGCATCGTCATCAGTGCAGGCGCCAGCTGTCGCCAGAATCTGGTCGAAATTGCGGTGAATTCCCAAGAGTGTAATTCCAGTTTTGTATTCTCTCGAAATCGCCTCGATGGATTCGCGAACGACTTTCTCAGAGGCGAGCTTGCTCTGCATTCCAACGACTTCGCGGAGGTTGCCCTCCTCAGCCAATTCCAGCTTCTTCTTAATCTCCTTCAGCGACTCCTTCTTTGTTGTCAACTGACTAAAGGCAACTTCAAGTGGGTGCAAACGGCTCGCATTCTCACCCAGGCTTGTCACAAGGAATTCCTCGGTTTCAACGAGGTCGCGTAGGTTTGTGTGGCGGTCCAAAAACCGCTGAAATAGCTGTGGTTTTTTAAGTGGATCTTCAGCAACCTTAGCAAGCTCACCCTGTCCGAAATACTCAATTCGGAATGCGTCGATCGGCACATCAGTGACTGATCCATCCTCGTTAGCCTTTACCTCTATATCTCCCCCTCGCGTACGAACATAACGATAGAAAACGCTGTTTGCATCCTCGCAGAACACCGTAACCAATTCCGGGCAGTTATCGTAATCCCCGAATCCGTTATCTATGCCAAAGGCGTAAGCAATAGCCCGAAGTGCAGTGGATTTGCCCGTGCCACGTCCACCGATAAAGCAGTTAAGGTTGTTGCTGAAGTGTATGGTTTCTTCGTGTAAGAAGCCGCCAGTAATCGCCACACCGTGAATACGCGGGATTAAGCGAGGCACAGAAGAGCAGGCACGGACGCGAGCCGTAGGATCGATCAGTGCAACACGAAAGGCACTGAAGCTGAGTTCCGCGAGCTTGATGCGAGTCCACGGTTTTTTATGGTCTTGGTGATCAAACTGTTTCATCGAATGCGCGTCGGAACCTTGGACGTGGGCGAGGTGGTGGCGTGCAGAAAGCTCCGGCACCAGCTTTCGATCAGCAAGCATCTTCTTGCGCTCTCCTCCGATTGATCCAGATTCGTCGTGCTCGGAATACCAAATCAGAGCATCCATTGCATCACATTCCAAGCCATAAAGGCCTGGACTGATAATGATGTCTTTTTTCCAATTCTGGAAGCCGGGGGAGAGCATATAGAAGCCGGTCTTTTCCCGGTCGATGTGAGCGGCGATGCAGATTCCGCCCAGTTTCTCCGCCTCGGCAATAGTATCGGACATCGACTTAGAGGTCCGTGTATTGTCTTCACCTTTCTCACCTATCAGGTTAAGCTGCGATAGAAACTTTTCAAGATCGGCGGTGCACTCGGGGGCGAAGTAGGTGAGAAGGTGGCCGTGGGCAGTATTTACTTCGGTGCCTGGCAAGACGAGAATCTGGCCAGCGTAATTTTTATGGGCGTGATCAATTGCCCGTTGCACATTCACATTTGAGTTATGGTCCGTGATCGCAATAACGCTGAGCCCCTGCTTCACCGCAGAGTCTACAATAGCCTCAGGGGTCATCGTCTGATCATACACATCATTCGAGGCGCCGTAGGAATGAATGTGTAGATCAACATTATGGAATCGTGCTCCATTATCGAATTCGAGAAGATCCTTAAATTTAACCATCGCTTCCCTCGTATGTTTTATTGCGGGGACATCTTGGCATTTGCCATACCGTTCTGGATGTCCTTCAATCTATCCCGCATTATTTGTTCACTCTATTTTATTATCTCAATTTTTTTTAAAAAATCAGGGCCTCCCTCCAATTAATATTACGTTGCCCTCACGAAGTGAGGGCTAAGGTTCTTCGTTCCACCGCTTCAAGACTCTTCTAACTTGAGGCAGAGTTTTTGCCGGCGGAAAAACTGATAG
>JAVCDD010000109.1 GCA_030765125.1 Candidatus Hatepunaea meridiana | reverse complement strand
CACAAAGAATGAACTGAATTATGTGTCATTTTTGTAATTTAAGATTGCAGATAGTTTTCGCCCTTGTCGGATTTGTTTTGTTTTTCATCGTGCTGGCGATCATTTATGCAGTATTTAAAGTTCATCGCCGCTTTCAACGCAGGATTAACATCTTTGCTCCGATGATTGTGGGAGGATTGCTTGGATTAATAGTTATGCCGTTTGATTCAGAAATAGCCGGTGTAATCGTATGTATGGGGGTTTTTGTTGGAGCTCTGGTTTTTGTTGTAACTCGCGGTGAGATATAAGGGTTTCACCTACCACAAAGACACAAATTAAATAACTTATGCAGCTCACTTACAAGGATAACTCCCGTGAAAGCCTGATAAAGCAGTATTTTAGTAGTAATGCAGATATTTGGCAGGCTTTGTATTCCGGTTCTGGTTTTCAATCATTTATGCTTCAGCAAACTCAACGTTTTGTACTGGAGTTAGTTGATAGTTTAAACTTGCCGGACGAAGCTGAAGTTCTTGATCTTGGTTGTGGAACAGGAGTCACAACATTCAGTTTGCTTGAGCTAGGATTCGGGATTAAAGGAATTGATTTTTCAGACCGAATGCTGGAATTAGCGGTTGATAACTGCTCTGAAAAAGGTATGCAGAATAAAGCTGATTTCCGGTTTGGGGATGCTGAAGACCTTGAATTTATTGATAACTCATTTGATCTGGTTATCGCTGTTGGTCTCCTTGAGTATTTAAGATGGGATCGCTGGGCGCTGCAGGAAATTCATCGTGTACTCAAACCCGGCGCGCATCTGATATTTACGGCGTCCAATAGATTTTGTCTGACGAACCTCACCAATCCAGGTTGGATTCTTTCCGGTGTGAATATGAAAGCCAAACACTACATCGGAAAGGGTTTGGGGTGGGGCACTGTAGGGAATTCAGCAAAGAATAACCACACCTTGAAGAATGATATAGAGCGATTCAGGACATCTTATGTTCTATCTCGATTAAAAAAGATTCTCACCGCTCTTGACTATGAAATCATTAAAATAAACTCATTCGGATTTGGAAATTTCTGGTTTTCATTCGGATCGAACAGACTTAGTTTTTCATTTAATCGTTTCTTTCAGCGTGTTTTAAAAAAAAAGACGACCTCAATAAAACCGATGTTGGGTAATGATTTAATTGTTCTATGTAAGAAGGCTGAAAAACCACAGGATATTAATAAAAGACAAATATTCAGAAACGCTGATGTTCTTATTAATGACTATCAAACCGATTATAAGAGCTATTTTCAACACTGCGATAATTGGCTTAAGACGCATCCTCAATATGCACACACAAAGGTTGAGGCAATTGAGAAATATATTAATATTGGAGACAACATACTAATCGTTTCACCGCACCCTGATGATGAAGCAATCGGTTGTGGGGGAACCATGATCAAACTACTTGCGAGGGGCAATCAAGTCACTGTCCTGCAAATGACAGATGGCAGCAGTACCGCAGCACTCGAAAATGTCGATGATGAAATTAGACGAAATGTGCGAATGAAAGAGGCTGCTAAGGTTGTAGAATTCATTGGTATTTCAGAATTGATCCTCTGGCGAGAACCGGATGGGCAACTATGCCCACGACCCGATAATATTATAAAGATGAAAGAATTATTGGAAAGAACTGCTCCTCGCATTATATTTGTCCCGTTTGTAAATGATCCTCATCCTGACCATATTGCAGCAAACAGGATAATGCGTTACGCTCTTGAGGATTCGGGTTTGGATTTGAATGAAGTGCGCATAATGTGCTATGAAGTCTGGTCAGTTTTGCCATCGAACTGTATTTGTGATATAAGCAGTGAATTTGAAAGAAAAACCACTGCCTTGATGAAGTACAAAATTGCAATGCGGGTGGTAGATTACGTGCACTATTGCGAACAAAACAATGCTTATCGACACCGTTCAACATTAGGAAAGAACGGATACGCGGAAGCATTCTTTAGCGTGACTGCTAGGGAGTATATTGAGCTTGTTGACTAATGTTCAGATTCCATCCCGATACTTCGGGATGCTTCTGGATGCCACATGCTGAAGCGCGAACTCTAAACAAGAATCTATGACAGGTGTAGAGATCAAACATATCCCCATTGGGGAATTATATGAGTTTGCTCTTAAGGTTCGGGAAGATCGAGAGCGTTACGCACTTATGCCGATTAACATAGCGCGTGCCATAGCTCATTCAGAAAATCCTGCTGCTTCAAAGGATGAGGTCGGGTTGGCGGTTGCATATTTCGAAGGCAAATGCATCGGTTACATTGGGATTCTACCTTGCTGGGTTGAAGTGGATGGAAAGATTAAAAAGATATATGCTAATACTACATTTATAATAGATCAAGCGTTTCGACATAAACCGGATGATGGCAGCCAGACGGTGGGTGAGATGTTAGTCGCTTCAACCATAGAATTAGGATATGACTTTATAAATACCGGTTACGTCTATGTGATGGAGAGATTTTTCCAACGGAATTCACAGTGGTTCAAGCCATTGGGACCTCTGCCATATCTACGTATTAATCTCAGCTATACGATGTTTGTGTCTTCAGTGATGAGGAAGTTAGTCGAAACATCCTGGTTAAAACCTGTTCGCGCTATCTTCAGATGTTTTCTTTTCATAAGTCGCAAAACGGTTGACAGGATTATATGGACGGTTGAATATCCACTATTGCGAAGATCATGGCGTAGCCAATGTTTGGATGTTGAAGCACGAAGCGTATCGGAAGTGCGAGAGCCTGAAGAAGATATTGAGAAACAGGCAGCATTCAATAAAGCGCCTCATTTCTATCGAAATACGGACATTGTAAACTGGATGATTAAGTATCCCTGGACAGACGAGACGTTGGAAGATGACAGCGATTATTACTTTGCGCTTCCTTACGAGCGATTTTTCTTTCAAGCGTATGAATTGTATAAGAAATCAAGTGGAAAACGGATCGGTTTCGTGGTCTTTTCGATTTCTACAACAAAAGGATATACAACGCTGAAGATACTCGATTACAAAGTCTCTGCTAAAACTTACGAACCGTGTATTATTGACCTTACCTTGCGAGAGTCCCCGCGCTGGAATGTAAACGTAATTGAGTGTTCACACGAGTTCTGGAAGTATATCAAGGCTTCAACTATCTTGAAACGCTTAACACAACGATGTAAAAGAGGATATTTCGCAGCTCCGTTGACAAACAACGTCTGGGGTGATGAAGCGGATGAGTTTTGTCTGGGGTATTGCGATAGTGATAAACCCTTTAGTTAAAAAGTTCAGAGTTCATCCCGAAATATCGGGATGCTTCGCGCTTGTGTTAGTCTGGATATTCACGTAGCCTGGATTCACCGAATCCGGGGTTGTAACCAAAACGATGGAAATAAAAATGAAAGTTACAAAATTAAAATGCACAAATTGCCACTTCAAGTTCAAAGCAAGCGTAGATGCCAACGACAGCGTAGAGTGCCCATATTGTGGCGAGACCAATTATATTCAGGAAGGACCTGCTCTAGGAAGTTTTGTTCAAGAGAGTCCTGATAAAGAAGAAAGCTATGATAATCCTTTTAACTCAGTAAAAAGAGGGGTTTTCATATTATCTTGGATATCATTAATATTGTTTGGTGTATTAGTTTATTTAGTCATTCAAAGCGTTGGACTTAAATCAAGAATTAACGATTTGGAAGGAGTGACTACTTCCTTAATAAAGAAAATTGAATCGATAAAAATCCCAAAACCTACAAAAATAGAACCTGAAATTGAAAGTGGTTTACAACCTGCCGGATCAAATTTCTACTATAAGAATATCAATATAGTAGACAGTTTTACTGATGCAGAAGATTCCGGTGTAAATATTATGGGTGAAATAGAAAACAAATCGGGGTATCAATATACTGTAGTTACTTTTTCTATAAGTGTTTATAATCTCGATGGTAAGGTAATTGCATTAGAACAATTTTACATAAACAACATTTATCAAGAGCAAACCAAAGCCTTTAAGGTGCAATTGAATGAAGTAGAGAGTGAACAGATAAACAGAATAGAGATTTTGGTGGAAAGGGCGCTTAAGTAGATGCGACACTCTTGTCGCATTATATCCCGAAGGGATATAACAAATTTACCAAGTTCTCTTTATTTCGCGGGTTTTTGATTTGACAAATTATGCGACAAAAGTGTCGCATCTACTCCGGAGT
>JAVCDD010000020.1 GCA_030765125.1 Candidatus Hatepunaea meridiana | reverse complement strand
GGGCCAATTTATTGAGCCCCTTCTACTTATGCAAAAGGGCTCGATAAATCGGCCCCTACGCGGAACTTTTAATGTTTCAAACAATTATAAAAACCAATATTGATACTTAACAAAGTAATGTTAATCACAAGTTATAAACTTGGTGTGAACAGTTACATCGTTAAACCGGTTAATTTTGACAAATTTCTTAACTCGGTTGGTGAATTGGGACTTTACTGGCTGTTGCTGAATGAAACACCGGATTAGAGTGTTTATGGCTATTTACAGTCATCCTTTGTTGAATCTAAGAGGGCTATTATGAAAAAAGATATTAAAATTCTTATTCTCGAGGATTTGCCAACCGACGCCGAGTTGGTAATAAGGGAGTTAAAGAAGGCTAAACTCAAGTTCACATTCAGACATGTTGATTCAAAAATAGCATTTCTGAAAGAACTAAATGAGTTTTTACCTGATATCGTTCTGTCGGATTACTCCATGCCCCAGTTTACCGGCATAGATGCACTCGAAATTACAACCGAACAGTATCCGCACATACCACTTATTATCGTTACAGGCTCAATAAATGAGGAGACTGCAGTCGAGTGTATGAAAAAAGGCGCCGCAGACTATGTGCTCAAGGAAAACCTGATTCGTCTCGGTTCCTCCGTGATTGGGGTATTGGAAAAGAAGGAACTCCTTCGTCAGGGTGCAGAAACAAAGGCAGAGCTGCTAAAAAGTGAGGAAAATTTCAGGAATCTCTATGAGAACGTAACAATTGGGCTTTATCGTTGCACTCCTGAGGGTAAAATCCTTATAGCGAATTCTGCTTTGGTGAAAATGTTGGGTTATTCATCATTTGATGAGCTTAAAACAATCGACCTTGAAGATGAATTGTTAATGGGCTATAAGAGGTCAGAATTCAAAGATACACTTGAACGTGAGAATAAAATAACGGGTTGGGAATCCTGGTGGAGAAGACGCGACGGTTCAAAGATTGATGTCAGTGAATCCGCTACGATTGTCTATGACGATAATGGCAAACCATTATTCTATGATGGCACTGTTGAGGACATCACCGACCGTAAGAAAGCGGAGGAGGAAACCAAAGTAAAGAGCCTCTTTTTAGAAAGCCTGATTATGCAATCGCCGCTCCCCACCTTTGTGATGGATTCCAAGGGATTTATTTTGATAGTGAATAAAGCATTTCTAAAGTTCTACGCTGTGCCAAATGAGGAGCTGGTTTTAGGAGCAAATGCGCTCACAGAGCCGGCGAACATACAACAGGGGGTGGTCCCATACTTTGAGGAGGCTTTGAAGGGGAAAATCGTTGAAATTCCTGAGATTGAGTTCGATTCACCATACGAGGGAAAGAAAGTAATTATGAAAGGTAGCCTTTTCCCCATATTCGATCCGACAGGCGCTTTGATAAATGTGGTTTCAATACAGGAAGACATCACCGAGCGCAAGCGGGCGGAGGAGAAACTGCGAGAAAGTGAAAACCGGTATTTCAACTTGTTCAACAATGCTAATGATCTAATCCAGATCGCAAATTCTGCAGGGAAGCTCCTGTCGGTAAACAAGAAATGGTTGGATATTTTAGAATACTCACAGGAAGAAGCAAAGAAACTTTGGGTGACCGATATAATTCGGAATGACCAAATACCACAGATCAGTGGATTGCTGCAAAAAGTCATAGAGGGCGAAACCATTAGTATTGAAACTATTTTCATTACTAAGAGCGGTAAGGAAATCTATGTGGAGGGCACTGGAGATGGCACGTTCAGGGATGGTAAATTCATTTCTGCTGCTGGGATATTCCGCGACATCACCGAGCGTAAACTGGCGGAGGATTCACTTAGAGAATCGGAACGAAAATATCGCGAAGTTGTTGAGAATGCTTCCGAAGTCATTATGATAACCGATATTAATGGAAATTTCCAGTTTATGAATAAAGCTGGAAACCTAATCACAGGTTATAGCGAAGAGGAATTTATTAATTATCATTATTTGGACTTAATTGACAGCGATTATAAACGCCGGGTACAGGTGCATTACATACGGCAGTTCTTAAAAAAAGAACCTTCAAGTCATATCGAATACCCATATATATCCAAATCCGGTGAAAAGAGATGGTTTGCCCAGTCAGCTTCACTTATATTTGAAAATGATCAAGTTGTTGGTTTTCATTTGATAGCGCGTGATGTAACCGAGCGTAAACAGGCAGAAACTGAACTGCATGTTCAAAGGGCTTATTTAGAGGAGTTAATTGAAGGAGCACCTGAGGCAATAGCAATTTTGGATAATGAGGATAGAATACAAAGAATAAATCGTGAATTTACAAACATCTTCGAATACAAAGTTGAAGAAACTATTGGACGTAAAATAAATGATCTGATTGTACCTGAACACCTTAAAACCGAAGGACATAAAGCGACACACGATGTCTCTGAAGGAAAATCAGTTCAACTCGAAACTATCCGATGTAATAAAAGTGGTAAATTGATTCATGTTTCCATCCTTGGTAATCCAATTAAGCTTAAAGGTGATCAGCTGGCAGTGTATGGAATCTACAGAGACATCACCGAGCGCAAGCAGGCGGAGGAGGCGCTGAAGGCAAGCGAAGAACGATACCGCATTTTAGTGGATAACGCCTTTGACGGCATCTATCTGTTGAGAGGTCGGTGCTATGAATACGCCAATCCGAGATTCTGTGAAATAACCGGCTACTCGCTGGAGGAAGTGACCGCACCCGATTTTGATTACAATGTTATCTTGACCGAGGACACGAAACAGTTTTTTGAGAAACGTTATTTTGCTCGCGTAAATGGTCAGGAAATACCCAACCAGTATGAAGTAAAGATTATCAGAAAGAACGGCGAATTCATTGATCTTGAGGTATCTACCGTGTCGCTTGGTGGCAAAGGTAAACCCATGGTGCTGGGAATAATGCGCGACATTACCAAGCGTAAGCGGACGGAGGAGGCGCTACGCAAGAGTGAAGAGCGGTTCAATCAGGTAGCAGCAGCAAGTCGGGAGATTATCTGGGAAGTTAATCCTGAGGGACTTTACACTCATATTAGCGCCATTGTCGAGGAAGTATTAGGTTATGAAGTCGAAGAAATTGTAGGCAAGAAACATTTTTTCGATCTTCATCCTTCTGAAGGACGTGAAACTTTCAAGACGACAGCCTTTGATGCATTCGGGAAGAAACAGCCATTCACTAATCTGGAGAATCACGCTCAAACCAAAGACGGGCGAATTGTTGTGCTTTCAACCAATGGGCTGCCTATTCTGGATCATGATGGCAAGCTTTTAGGGTATCGTGGCTCTGACAACGACATCACCGACCGCAAGCTGGCAGAAGAAGAACGAAGTAAAGCTTTTAAAGATCTAAGAGTGAGTCAGACCGCTTCCCTCAGTCTGGCGGAGGATCTTACCAAGGAAATTGAAGAACGCAAGCTGGCAGAGGAGGCGATAAAAGCAGGCAACATAGGTCTCTGGGACTGGGGTTTTAATTCAAATACAGTAAATTTCTCCACTGAATGGAAATCGCAAATCGGTTATCAGGATCATGAATTGGCAGGAAATTTTGAAACTTGGAAAAGTCTTATTCATCCTGATGATATTGAGCAAACATTGAAAAATTTAAATAAAGCTCTCAAAGCACCTTATCCTCAGTATCATGTCGAATTCAGAATGCGTCATAAGGATGGCACATATCGTTGGATATTAGCTTGGGGCATTGTGCAGTTTGATGAATCTGAACAACCAGAGGGGATGATAGGTACTCACATAGACATTACCGAGCGCAAGCAGGCGGAAGCGGAATTGAAAAAGTCTTCTGAAATCATTAATAGAAGTCCGGTAGTAGCGTTTCTTTGGCAAAATGCTGAGAACTGGCCGGTCGAATATGCCTCGGAAGGCGTACGTAATCTATTTGGATATAATGCTAAAGATTTCATGACAGGTAAAATATCCTACGCCGAAACCATTCACCCTGATGATCTGAAAAGAGTTTTTGAAGAAGTTACTAACTGTAGTATAGATTTGAAAAAAAAGGAGTTCGTGCATGATCCGTATCGAATTATCACAAAGGACGGAGAGGTTAAATGGATTGATGATCGGACAAACATTATCAGGGATAAAAACGGAGAGATTACTCATTATCAGGGTATTATACTGGATGTCACAGATCATAAGAAGGCTGAGGAGGATTTACGTAGAAGCGAGGAAACATTATCCGGCATCATCCAGTCAATCCCCGATTATATGAGTATAATAGACGAAGATTATAATATCGTATGGGCTAATGAAGTTGTTATGGATTCATTCGGTGTAGATGTGACTGAGAAAAAGTGTTACGAGGTATACCATCGTATTGATAAACCCTGCAAGCATTGCATTATACAAGAAGTCTTCGCAGACGGGAAGGTTCATTCTCATGAAGCGAAAACGGTTGACAAAGACGGCGACACAATATATCAATTGAGCCTTGCCAGCGTGGCAAGCAGGTATCCGGATGGACGCCCCAAGACCGCGATAGAAATATCGCGCGATATCACCGAACAAAAGTCCCTTGAAGACCAATTCCGCCAGGCTCAGAAGATGGAATCGGTAGGACGATTGGCGGGTGGTGTGGCGCACGATTTTAATAACTTGTTAACAGTTATTTCCGGTTATGCTGACCTATCTCTGAGGTCACTCAATAAACGAGATCCGCTTTATGATAAAATAACGACGATTCAAGATTCGGCTCTTAGCGCAGCGGATCTCACAAGGCAATTGCTTGCTTTCAGTCGCAAGCAAACATTGGAGCCGAAAGTCCTCGATCTTAATCAGATTATTTCGACTTTAGACAAGATGCTGCGTCGGTTAATCGGTGAGGACATTGATTTTATAACGATACCAGCAAAGGAATTATGGCAGGTAAACGCTGATCCGGGGCAGATCGAGCAGGTTATCGTCAATCTCGTGGTGAACGCCCGCGATGCGATGTCAAAAGGTGGGAAGTTGACAGCAGAGACCTTAAACGTAACATTAGATGATGAATATGCACGGGATCATATCGAAGTTATACCTGGTGAGTATGTAATGATTGAAATAAGCGATACAGGCTGCGGGATGTCAAAGGAAGTGATGAAGCAAATATACGAGCCGTTCTTCACAACAAAGGAAGTAGGCAAAGGAACAGGACTTGGGCTTTCAACCGTTTTCGGAATCGTTAAGCAGAGCGGTGGGTACATTTATGTTTACAGTGAAGATGGAATAGGAACGACGTTCAAGTTCTATTTACCACGGGTTGAAGCAAAAGCCGACAAGATAGATCGTAAACCTAAGATAGATGAGATTCCCCGGGGAAGCGAAACAATTCTGGTCGTTGAGGATCAAGAAGCTGTGCGTGAATACACTCGTTACATCTTGGAAATGCAGAGGTATACAGTTTTAGAAGCTATAGATGGAAACGATGCCTATAATATTTGCCTGAAGCTTGACAAGCAGGTTGATCTCGTTTTAACTGACGTGGTAATGCCCAATATGAGCGGAAAAGAGCTGGTCGAAAAGCTTCACGAGTTATGGCCCGATCTGAAGGTGGTGTATATGTCAGGTTACACACAGAATGCGATTGCGGATCAGGGAGTTCTCAAACCCGGCACATCATTCATTCAAAAGCCATTTCACCCGAAGGAAATAGCTGTAAAGGTAAGGCAGGCTTTGGATGGGGGGTAAATCAATGCGAAAGGATGACGGCTGTCAACCCACCGCGGTTGACAGCGGTTTTATACAAGCATTAGATTTCTTACTTGTAACTTGCACTTGATACTTGTAACTTGTAACTTGTAAACTTTAGGAATGATCGCCTTACCTATTCGGAGTAACGAAGAACTTTAAACAGAAAATAATAATTTTGATATATCCAGAGTGAAATTATGAAAAAACAATTAGAAGAAATAACCATTCACAGTTTTAGAGGGATAAAGGACTTAGAGCTTTCCGGATTAGGCAGAATCAACCTAATTGTAGGTCCAAATAATTCCGGAAAGACTAGTATCTTGGAAGCAATTTCATACTATTGTAATCCAATGAATCCGATAAAAATTTACGAGATTGCAGACAGGATAGGTGTATCAAATTACAGGAAAAACCAGGAATCTCTAAAGTGGCTTTTCCCACATCCAGATAGATCAAAGGATTATCCCTATTTTTATGGTGAAATTGAAATTACGAGTTCAGGCAAATATGAGGTTTTCAAAGCAACAGCATCGTTAGAGCGGCGTCAAATAATATATGGTTATAATGAAAAGATTGAGCAAGGAGTGGATAATAATAGACTTGTTCCTGGACAGGAAACGTTAACCGGATCCGAATTGAATTTGAGTTCGTTTGTAAGTAGACCAGGGCTCAAATCTATTAACAATATTAATCAAGATACCAATGAATTTCATGCAAAATTTGTCTTCAGAGACAATAAGGACTATCAACATGATCCAGATAAAGGATATCACCATCTTCCCTGTAATCTATTATCACCGAGTATGACACACAATACTGATGATTATTTTGTGGAAAAACTATCAGAAACAATTAAGAACAATGGAATACAGTATTTAATGGATGTTCTCAAAATCCTTGATCCTGATATTACAGATATTGAGATAATGGACACAAGAGCAAGAGTCTATATTAAAGATAAAAAAAATGATTTTTCACCAATCGGAATATATGGGGATGGTGTAAAACGTGGAATTCTCTTTGCTCTCAATCTATCTTTGATACCAGGAGGTATATTTCTTATTGATGAAATCGAGTCATCATTACATACCACAGTTCTGCAAAAAGTCTTTACATGGCTTGTCAGTAGCTGTAAGAAACTGGGCATCCAGCTATTTACAACGACCCACAGTCTCGAAGCAATTGATGCTATTCTCACTGCAACTCGACAAAGCAAAAAAACAGATATTGTGATATATCGATTGAAAAAAGACAAAGACGGGACGACATCAGCAAAACGACTGGATACAGAAAACCTATCGATTCTTCGAAATGAACTTGGCAGTGAGGTTCGATAATGGGACGAAACTACGCATTATTTGGGGTTGAAGGTCCTCATGATCAAGCTTTTATAAGCAGAATATTACGCAAGTTATTAGGATTTAAAAGTTTCAAAGGCAATTTTAATGGTTTAGAAGATAAAATATGGGAGTATTTCATTCCAAACTATGATAAAAGTGCAAATTTGTATAAGAGATTGAATATGCCATCAATTTTATATAATGATGATATCTCAGTAGCATTGTGGTGTGATGAAGGAATAAACGGGTTAAAGATAAATCTTCCTTTAAAACTTAATTACTGGGACGATAGCTATAGGGAAGCCTTGACAGCATTTGGTTTATTCATTGATGCAGATGAAGCCAATCCAGTAGATATTGTAACTGATTATAGCCAAATATACCAAAGTCTATTCCCGAATTTTCCAAGTACACCAGGTGAAGTTGATACTAATGTAATAAAAACCGGCATATATGTTTTTCCCGACAATAGCAATAAAGGTATTCTTGAAACAATACTCATTGATTGTGGTAAAAAGAAATTTCCGCAATCTATAGAATTTGCAGAGGAATTTCTTAACAATGTCAACAGTACTAAAGAACTGACAAAGCCTGACTTGAAGGAGTTTGGCAAACCTTTCGGTTGTGATAAAGCCATCGTTGCATCAATGGCAAGCATTCTTAAACCGGGAAAGACAAATACCGTTAGTATCAATGATAATGAGTGGGTTTCAGAGGATACACGGAGTATATTGAAAGATGTAATTCGTTTCATAAAGGAAATACTTGATTTATAAGAGGATATTTTAATTCTAAAATAGAGAATTCAATGGACATTATTTGTCCACATAAAACAGTAAAACGGAGAGTTATAAAATGAAATATCGCATAGAAAGCGACACAATGGGTGAATTGCAGGTTCCGTCCGACAGGTATTACGGATGTCAGACTGCTCGAAGCCTGATGAACTTTAAAATCGGCGGCGAACGGATGCCTCGCGAACTAATCCGGGCGCTTGGTATCTTGAAGAAAGCGGCAGCGTTGACCAACGCTGAGTTGGGAACGCTTCCACAGGAGAAGGCGGATCTGATCAGCCAGGCTGCCGACGAAGTTATCGAAGGCAAGTTGGACGATCACTTCCCGCTGGTCATCTGGCAGACCGGCAGCGGCACTCAGACCAATATGAACAGCAACGAGGTGATCTCAAACCGCGCTATCGAGATCGTCGGTGGTGAGTTGGGATCGAAAAAACCGATTCATCCTAACGATGACGTGAATAAGGCGCAGTCATCCAACGACACCTTCCCGACGGCAATGCATATAGCGGCTGCCGAGCGGTTTGTGCATCACCTGATTCCCAGTATTACCAAGCTGCGGGATGCACTAAGTAAAAAGTCTGAAGAATTTGCCGATATAGTCAAGATCGGACGCACTCATCTTATGGATGCCGTTCCGTTGACGCTTGGGCAGGAATTCAGTGGTTACGCTCATCAGTTGACTATGGCGCTGAAGCGGATTGATAATGCGCTGCCGAGCCTGTATGAATTGGCTCTGGGTGGTACTGCCGTCGGAACAGGATTGAATACGCATCCTGATTTCGCGGTGAAATCTGCTGCAAAGATCGCTGAGATTACCGACTTGCCGTTTGTGACGGCGCCTAACAAGTTCGAAGCGCTGGCTGCTCACGATGCTATTGTCGAGGCTTCAGGCGTGCTCAAGACTATTGCTGCCGGTCTGATGAAGATTGCCAACGATATTCGGATGTTGGGATCGGGACCTCGCTGCGGTATCGGCGAACTGATGCTACCGGCTAACGAACCAGGATCATCCATTATGCCCGGCAAGGTCAACCCGACGCAATCCGAAGCAATGACAATGGTTGCTTGTCAGGTAATGGGCAACGACGTAGCAGTCAACATCGGCGGCGCAACCGGTCATTTCGAACTCAATGTCTTCAAGCCGGTAATGATCTACAACCTGCTGCAATCAATTCGTCTTATCGGAGATAGCTGCGTGAGCTTCACCGACAATTGCGTAGTTGGAATTGAACCCAACCGTATACAGATTGAGAAACTCCTGAACGAAAGCCTGATGTTAGTCACGGCGCTCAATCCACACATCGGATATGATAATGCAGCAAAGGTTGCTAAGAAGGCACATTCGGAGAACACAACCTTGAAAGAAGCTGCCTTGGCGTTAGGATTGTTAACGGCTGAAGAGTTTGACGAAAAGGTCAGACCGGAGAAAATGACAGGACCTAAGTAAGATTTAACAGCAATTCCTGAAAGCAACTTCGCGTAGGGGTTAATTTATTGCCTTCCGTTTTGTATGTTGAAGGATCTTAATAAATTAGCTCCTACGCGTTAAGGAAATAGGGGGACAGTATACATATTTCTATAAGTACTCATAGCAGGACAGACGGTCTGTAGAAAAATATTTATACTGTCCCCCTATTTCCCAATAATAAAGGATTAAAACACAATGTTATCAAAAGGCACACATATCCAACTATTACTTGTAATAGTATTATTTATATCCATAGATTTATCGTTCGGGCAGCTTACTCGGGAACATATTGATGATGTATTCAGGGAACTGGAATCTGAAGAACTGACGCTCAGGTTTTTCAATGCCTTGAATGGCGATCCTATCTCCAGCGCTTATGTAGTGATTGAAGGTGTGGGGGACTTTATTTCGGATTACGAGGGCAAAGTTGTCTTTTCCATACCGCCGGATAGTAGTTATAAAGTCGTTTTTATGCGTGAAGGTTTTATCAAGTCAGCTTTCAAGATAGAGATAATGGCGGCAACGTTGTTCTTTAATCGTTTTTCAGTTTCACCTACGCTGCCTCTCGGGTCGGTGAGGATTGTTCTTGACTGGGATGAGACGCCCAATGATCTGGATGCGCATCTGATTAAGCAGGGTGAATATCACATATCTTATCGTAAGATGAGAGTATCCACTGACGGTGTATCAAGACTTGATCGCGATGATACTAATGGTTTTGGACCGGAAACTATAACCACCAACCAGATTGATGACAATGCCGTTTATCGTTACTTTGTTCATGATTACACCAACCGGAGCAGCAATTCAAGCAGACGGCTCTCGGGGTCAAAGGGAAGTATTAAGGTATATAGCGGGAGTGAATTGTTAAACGTTTACAATGTCCCACAGGAAATGACAGGTAATTACTGGCATGTCTTCAATATAATAAACGGTCAAATTGCACCGGTGAACAATATTTTGAATACACTTCCAAGTCAGTAGATGCGACACTCCTGTCGCGTAGTTTTTTCATCCGTAGATTACGCAGATAAGATAAATCTGCGGTTAGTAAATATTACCACCCCTTCTTCTTCATTACGCCCGCAACAGACTCTTCCATCCGTTTTTCAAATAGTGATGCCTTCTTCTTCTGTGCTTCGGTAATCATACTTATCAACGTTTCAATATCAACCGGTTTTTCGAGGAACTCAACCGCGCCCTCTTTCACTGCTTCAACACTCTTTTGTATGGTAGCTCTTCCGGTAAGCAGGATAACCTGAAGATCGGGGTTTTCCTTGAGCATCTCTCTTAAGGTTTCAATTCCGTCCATCCCGGGCATCGCCAGATCGAGCACAATCGCATCGTACCATTTCTTTTTTATCATTTCAATGCCGTCAGTCCCATTATCTACTGTATCGACTTCCAACCCTCTGGTCATCATTCGCTCAGACAGGACTTCTGTAAAATCCTCTTCGTCATCAACTAAAAGTACCCTGATTGCCATTTTATTTACTCCTTTGTATCAATATCTTAAATACACTCTGATTATCATCAGATTTGACTTCAATTTTTCCACCCATAATAGTCATCAACTGATCGAGATAGTCTGAATACAGTTCATTCTCATTCTGTTCTAACTTTCTTCCCATAACCGACATCTTAACTCCATCATCATCTGAATCAATGATAACAATAATCGTATCGTTTTCTTGAGATGCATCGAGCGCCATTTTGATACATAGGAACAAAACCTGTTGAATGAGGAAAGGACTGCTGACTATGTTAATCGGCTCATCCGAATAATGTGTCTCCAGATTGACCCTTTTTAATGATGCAAAACGCTGGTTGAGTGCCGTGAGATTTTCTATCAGGTTGTTCAGCTCAAATTCCCCAACCGGATCGTCAACACTGTGTGCGAAACGGTTAAGCCGCTTGATAATTCCTACCCCGCGCTGAGTTTGCTTGCGAACTCTGGTCGCAATTCGTTCCAATCGCTCGTTCTGAATAGGACGCCCCTGCTGTGTGCCATACAGGAGGTCTTCAAGCAATCCCGCTGTTTGATCTATGATGGAAATGACATTGTTCAATTCATGCGAAACAGACGCAGTGATCGCACCGAAGAAGGCAAGACTTTTTTCCCTCAGCAATTGCTCTTGATCGTTGTCAATTGATGTCATCATTCACTCCGAATAGACTCTTTCATTTTTGCTATGAGTTCTTCAAGGCTGATGGGTTTTGCGAGGTAGTCAGCTACACCATCAATCTTTTCATCCATCTCATCAATAGGAGCGCCATGACCTGTAATCAGTAATACCGGAGTTTCGATATTCCTATTCTTCATCTCCTTCAACACTTCTTCACCGGACATTCCCGGCATTTTCAGATCGAGGACGATAATGTCAAACACCTCATCCGTCATCATCCGTAGAGCTTCGCGTCCACTGGTAGTGTACTTCGCTGTTACTCCTCTGTAACCGAGACGTTCAACGAGAGTTTCAACCAACTCGCTTTCATCGTCTATAAGTAAAACTTTAAAACTATCCATTGTTCACCCCAGTATATCGGTCTTCTCGAAAGGCAAGGTTATACTGAAACTTGTGCCTTCTCCAAGTTTGCTGTCAACTGCTATTTTCCCACCCAATTTACTAACAAGATCATGTGTTATTGATAACCCTAATCCGGTTCCGAACTCTCCTTTGGTCGAGTAGAAAGGCTCGAAGATGTGTTTGAGATTATCTTTTGAAATACCTGATCCGTTGTCCTTAACAGTAACCGCTATCGTATTATCGTTATATTCCTCAATACTAATTTCTATCTTTCCCCAATCCGGTACTGCAGCGAAAGCATTATTAACAAGATTTAGGAATATCTGTTGTAATTGCCCACGATCATTTTCGACTGTCGGCACATCTTTTGGTATGTTATATTGAACTTCAATATTCCTATGCTCGGCTTCCTTGCCCAGAAATCCAACTACTTCCTTCATTAAATGTTCAAGATCTATCAATTCCTTACGAGTTTCCATTCTCCTTCCGAATCCCAACAGACGATGTGTAACCTTTTTACATCTATCAACCGAATTCAGGATTGAATCTGCCAAATTTAAGGTTTTATCTTTAATTGGAAAATCGGGTGCAAAACCAGCTATGTCTTTCAGCAGCCCGGCTTTTTCATTGATGATTGCCAGAGGGTTGTTGATTTCATGGGCGACACTGGCTGCCATTCTACCTATAGTTGCCATCTTGCTGGTGTATTCGATGTTATGTAAAGCTTTTGCACGCTTCATATCCGAAGTGCGCAGCCGGTTCACCATCCAGGTTGCTCTATAGAAAACAAATATAACAATCAAGATCACACTAATCACGAGGAACCAAAGCAGACTGGAACGATGCGAAAGCCAGTATCTAAACGGATTTTGCAATCGTTTTGTTGCTATGACGATAACAGGAGCTTCATTGATATGGGCATACCCGAATGTAATTCTCTCTCCTGATTCAGTACTTTCCTCGATTACTTCCCGATTGCGAACTTGCGGAGGTACTTCAATGTCCGCTGTATCAAGTACGTTGCCATAGTGTAATGATGGTGTTTGCAGTACATTGTTTCGATTTATGAGAAATGCATCGGAGTATCGGTCAAGATTAAGCGAATGTATCTCTTGATTGAGGAGTTGCATATCCAAGGTTGCACGCAGAACGAAATCAGCTACCCCTTCCTTTTCATTTTTAACAGCAATAACAAAATGCGGGAAATTTCGATACCCCATAAATACATCACTTACGTAAACACCGCGTAAACATACTTCGTGAAACCATTCTTGATCCTTGTAGTTCTTACCTTCCAAATTATAGGGACCGACGTAATTCAACTGGTTGCCCTGACTGTTAATCAAACCAAGGTCTACGAACCCGCCGAATGATTTCTTCAGATTTCTAAGTGTGCTTGTTAGTCTCGCTTCACTGCACAATTCATCAAATGACTGCTCACTTACAATTAATGTAAGGGCAGAACGGCGCTCCTTTATAACTGATTCCAGATTGCGCTTAGTATTGGTGAGAATCTGCGATACAGTGTATCGGTTTTCGGCGTGGAAAGCCTTTTGATCCTGATGATAGTTTACAATGGCGAGAATCATAAGCGGAATCAGTGACACCGAAAGAGTAATAATAATTGAAAAACGCCACAGCCTCCGATAACGCATCGGGCTTACGCCACTGATTAGAGCATCAGATTTAGATTCAGTCTGGTTTTGGTTCATAGATAATAATAATATCGGTTATGCCTTTAGCTCAGCCGGAGTAGCGAAGCTTGCTGCGCGCTCGCAGGCAGATACGCATGCGCCACCGTACGAGAACGCAGAAAGCTTTTCTACTCCGGTATTATTAAGTGGACGCGCAG
>JAVCDD010000113.1 GCA_030765125.1 Candidatus Hatepunaea meridiana | reverse complement strand
GGGCCAATTTATTGAGCCCCTTCTACTTATGCAAAAGGGCTCGATAAATCGGCCCCTACGCGGAACTTTTAATGTTTCAAACAATTATAAAAACCAATATTGATACTTAACAAAGTAATGTTAATCATAGATATAGGCATTTCCCTGAAGGGGTCGAACAAGACATAGCTTCATAAATCCTGTTTATTCAATCCCTTCGGGGTTGGTTGGGGTAATGACATCTCCTCCACCTGCTGACACTGGTGGCTATTCATATTGATCCCCTTCGGGGATTCTACCCCGTATTCCTCGAATATGGGCTACAAAATAACTTTCCTAAACACCTCAACAAAACCATCAAGATCCGCTCGCGTAGGCTTTTCCGTAACAGCAACCAGAAGACTGTTTTTCAAATTCTTATCCCATCGCCCAAGCGGCGGTCCGATAAAGATACCCTCTGATGCTAAAGCCTCTTGTATTTCAACTGCCGGTTTCGGTAGATCAATGACAAACTCGTTAAAGAAATCACCTTCAAAATGAAGATTAACATCAGGGATTTCAACGAGCTTCTTTGCTAAATAGTGCGTTGACCGATAAGAGTTCTCCGCCACGCGAATCAATCCCTTCTTACCAACCAAACTCAGATAAACCAGCGCGCCTAATGCCACAAGCGCTTGGTTAGTGCAAATATTGGAAGTTGCCTTCTCCCGACGGATATGCTGTTCCCGTGTTTGCAGCGTCAGGACGTAACCGTCCTGTCCTTTTACGTCATTCGTTCTGCCGACTAATCGTCCGGGCATCATTCGGATCAGAGGTTTCTTAACAGCAAAGAGCCCGACATAAGGACCTCCCAGTGACATCGGCGCGCCAAAGGGCTGTCCCTCGGCAGTGGCAATGTCAGCGCCCCACTCTCCGGGTGGTTCCAGCAGAGCTAATGACACCGGATAGGTTGACGAAATCACCAACGCGCCTGCGTTATGTGCCGCCTGAGCTGCTTCTCTAATCGGTTCAAGCAAACCGTAGAAATTCGGATGCTGGATGACAACCGCTGACGCTCCGTCAGCCAGTCTAACAACTTCATCAATCTCGATCTTTCCATCATCACTGCCAAGTGTTCTGATTTCAATGCCCACAGGGCGACAATATGTTTCCAGGACTTCCTGATACGAGGGATTAAGTCCTGCCGGTATGACCACAGCCTTTTTCTTCTTCTTGCGCACCGCAATTAGAACAGCTTCCGCCAGGGCGGTTGCGCCGTCGTAATGGGACGCACTGGCGGTGTCCATTCCCATCAGATTGCAGATCATCGTCTGGAACTCATAGATTGTCTGCAACGTCCCTTGTGAGACCTCAGCCTGATATGGAGTATAAGCCGTATAGAATTCGGAGCGGCTCATTATATGGCTGATTGCTGCCGGGATATAATGGTCGTAAACACCGCCTCCCATCAAACAGAGTCCTTCACCGGCGGGAAGGTTAGCGCCTGCAAGCTCTTTAAATTCTTTCAGTAACTCTTGTTCGGAGATACCTTCCGGAAGATCAAGGGCACGATCCAGTTGAAATCGTTCCGGCAGAATGCGGTCAATCAGTTCTTCCAGCGAAGGAAGCCCGATAGTTTTAAGTATATGTTCCTGGTCTTCAGCGCTTAGTGATGTATAATCCAATAATTAGTTCCTGTTGATAAATGTGAGTTCAGAGCCGAGAGTTCAGAGTCCAGCCTTCAGGCTGTTTTATTATTATCACGTTCAGAGTCCAGCCTTCAGGCTGTTTTATTATTTTCATGTTCAGAGTCCAGAATTTAGAGTCCAACCCGAATTTATGGGTGGACTCTAAACTCTGGACTCTGAACTCAGCACGTAAAAGCGTGAACTCTATACTTCAATTAATTTACCATAATCATCAGCCGATAGCAACGTGTCAATCTCCTCCGGATCGGACAGGTGAATTTTAATTATCCAACCATCGTCGTAAGGGCTTTTATTGATGAGTTCCGGTGAGTCTTCAAGCATCCCATTAACGGCAACAATTTCACCTGCGACAGGAGCAAATATTTCCGATGCCGCTTTGACTGCTTCAATGGTGCCGAAAGGTTTGCCAGATATTACAATCTTACCGACCTCCGGCAGTTCGAGGTATACAATATCGCCAAGCTCGCCTTGCGCCCAATCGGTTATTCCGACGGTGGCTTCTTCGCCCTCGCCCTTGACCCATTCGTGGTCTTTAGTGTAATGTAAATCTGATGGAATGTTCATATTAACCTCTTGAGTTAAATTTATGGTGTTTTTTTACTACGAAGCACACGATGCTTAAATATATCATCCTGGTGATCTTCATATGCTTCGTGGTGTAGTTTGTAATTAATTCCAGCTAATTCCGATTAGCGTCTTTAATACATATAATCAAGTATAAAGAAAATCCTGTTTATCCTGTATATCCTTGTCCAATTTCTTCCGGTTCATCCGGTTTAGGAAGTTCAAAAGGATAATTATAGAGAATATATATTATCTGCCTGCCGATCTGAGTTATAACAGTCTGACCGGTATTATTTAAAAGTACAACAAGATGTTTGTTATCAATTAGACGCGCCATTCCAACATTGAATCCGGGAATGCCTCCGCTCATAGTAATGGCTGTTTTGCTTTCTCCACCCTCAACCAGCGGATTGCGCCAGATAGGCCAACCATAAGAAGTATTGGCGAATTGAGGTGTAATTATCATATTCATAAACTTCTCAGGTAGCAACAGATCCGTATAAAGCGCTTGATCCCACAAATAGATATCTTCGACCGATGAATACATCCCGCCTCCAGCGTATGGTATTGACATATCGAGATACGTCGCTGTTTCATAACCGTCATCACATTTAACATAACCTGTTGCCAGCTTCTTAACAATCTTTTCGTTAGGAACGTAGCCGCTGTTTTCCATACACAGTGGAATTAATATTTTTTCTTGAAGGATTTCTGCATAAGGTTTTCCTGATATCCTTTCAATTATTGCTCCAAGTATATAATAGCCCGAATTGTTATACCTGAATTTTTCGCCGGGTTCGAATAGAAGTTCGCTGCTGCAGAACTTCTTGACAAATTCATCAACCTTGTAATGATTTCTACCATATTTTTCCAGGAAATCCGGGATATTTGTGTGACTTGGGATTCCAGATGAGTGGGTCAGGAGATGATGAATGGTTACTTTGTTCCCGGTGTCTTTCCGATATTCCGGCAGGTAATCAGTAATTGTCCCATCCAATTCCAATTTACCTTCCGCTGCCATTTGCAATATTAGCATAGCGGTAAACGGTTTACTTAAAGAGGCAATTTTAAATCTCGTATCCACCCTGTTTGGAATTTCCCATTCTATATTTGCTAACCCGTAGCCCTCTTTCAAGATAACTTGTGAATTCTCTGCGACAAGAACTGACCCGTTGAATTGACCAATATCATGATAAAGCGAAAGGAGTTCGTGAATTTTTTCGCTCTTATCGTTGGTTGCAGATTGATTGTTAATAATTGTCAAACGGTTCCTTGTAATTTTACTTATGGTTTTCCGTATAATTCAAAGCAGATTAAACGTATTAAGCAGATGATTAGTTTCACTTCAAGGACATAAAGTCGCAAATATTTGCATCTTGCTGGCAGATGGGGATGTCTACCAGCGGATTGTTTGAATTTTACGAGAACCTCATCCTGTTTATCCTGTCTATCCTTGTCAGTCATGTAGCCCAGCTTCTCCGAAGCCAAGAGAACCTAACCTTAATTATATCCCCGGCTTCGTAGAAAAGGGCTACGTGCTGAATAGATAGAAATCCAATTCATCTAATTTTGATAATCCAATGTACCGCTGCATTTTTAGGACGGGTTTCTTTACCAGGTCCATGGGAAGGATCAGTAACGATCTTACTATACTGACGTCCACCATTTTCGATTGATATTTGGCGATGTGTTTGTGGAAATCCATAACCTATGGGAATAGAAATAGAAAGTGGGTGTTTGCCAACAGCATCGGGCTGAAAAGTCCCAACTCTCGGACCACTGAATCCACCACTGTGGGAAGCGTCGCGATCTTTTGCATCTGGGTCCCTACGTGAGTTTTTATCAACACCTCTTAAAAACAAACCCTCCAAATCTGGCAGATTGAACTTCCTAAATTCCGGATTACCCCAAGATGTACCAATTATATTATATAATTCCGGATATTTTTTAATGGAAAGTACATCTCCATTACACAATTTCCAATCATTGGGTAGTTTATTCAAATCTCCCCCATACGCAACTATTGTACCGATTGGCAGTTGAGCCAGAAGTTGAAAACTTTTTGTGAAAAGAAATGGACCTGCTATCAAGATAAAGATAGCGATCATAAATTTGATTTTGTGACGTTTAGTAAACATAAAACTCTCCTGTGAATTAAAGCAATTGCTTTGCTTTATTGTTGAAAAAAAGTAGGTTTCACTAATAATAAAATAAAAGTGACAATTAGAGAATCGTTGCCTAAAGCAAATTTCCATTTTTGCTAACGGATCCATATTCTTCCGAGTGTAACAAGGAACAATGCTAACAATAACCATCCAAGACAACCTTCAATCATTGTCATTGTACGATAACTTAACATTGGTATTTCCCACTTTATGAATTTTACTCTCTCATTTGTCGGATACCAATCTCCATAACCTATGGTTGTAAATGTATTAGCGCTAAAATAAAATGCATTTCTGAATCGTTTCCACCAGTGTACATGTTCGTAAATTTCATTTCCTCTTTCATGAATTGCATCGTGTTGAAAGTAAATTATGGTAAAAAACAGAATTGTTATTATACAATATATTACTGTCCGTATAAACTGTGCACCATAACCACAAACCTGCCATAAAAGCATATCACCAAACCATTCAAATGACTTCATGTTTTCACGTTCTATTTTTCGTCGTTCGAGATAACAAATATCTAAATCTTTAAACTGTCCAACATTTTTAAAAGCTGTCTCAAGCAGAATGTAATTCTTAATCACGTTTTCTAAGGAATCTTTTCCTTTAAGCGAATCTATTCCACGGTTAGCTGCGATATTGCCTCTCCATTTATCCCATTGAATATGCAGAATAGGAAAGTAAATTTTGTCTAAAATAATCCAAGATATAAGAGTATCAGGTGTGCTTTTAGAAAAAATCGTATTACTAAAATCGATTAGTTCTTTGAATATTGAGTTACTCAAGTTGATACCAGAACAAAATTCCGTATTTATCCAATCTGATCGTGCTGAAAACCTGGCAGATTGAAATGTGATTTCGCCAATAAACAAAGCATTCACAAAGGAAACATTCCTGAAGAAAGTCACATTATTGAATATGGCATTCTGAAAAAATTTGGCTTCTATGAAGTTTGCATCACCTTTAAAACTCACATAAGATAAGGCAGTGTACCCTTTAAACTTGGTATTTCCGAAATCTGCATTTCCTAAAAATTTTGCATTGTTGAATACGGAATATTTTGAAAGTGTAGCATCATGAAAATTTGCTATCCCTGAAAAGGTAGAATAACTGAAATTAACGTTCCCTAAAAATGTTACCGATTTAAAAACAGCTTCATCAGAGAAAACCGTATGTAAAAAGCTAAGATCACACATTATCGAATCAATGCCAGATTTTTCAAAATCTATATTTCCGATTATTACTATACTATCACATTTAAATATATCTTCTGAATTAATATTGACAATTACATCCATAAGGGACTTTTCGTGAACGGTATCTCTTATACAAAAGGTTAAATCACGTACATTAATAACCTCAGCCCTCAATCTTCCAGCAAATCCCAAAAATAATGATACAGTCAAACCGAAAGTCCAAATAGTATTTAGCATTCTTGCTTCTCTATAATGAAACACGATTTCCTGTTCTTTTTTAGCAAATTATTAATCAAGACAACATAATATTTGGGGTTCTTCTGACAAATGCGTACTTTTCT
>JAVCDD010000365.1 GCA_030765125.1 Candidatus Hatepunaea meridiana | reverse complement strand
TTCCTGCTGTCTACGAAAAAAAACCTTTTTTTTATTCTTAAAATAATGCACCTGAAAAATTTCACTTGGGCAAACGTGCGTGGGATTTTAGGCTGGATTTTTGGGATATTATCGTGACTCTCTACAACTTGTCCGCCGGCGGATCGAATATTGAATATTGAACGTCGAATAATGATGTCGCTTCGCTCCTTAAGTTACTCTAAAATCAATTAAAATTCTTGCTCTTGTTTTTTATTCAACATTCGATGTTGGGCGTTCGACCTGCCCGCAACGCTCTCGCTTGCGAGGCGGGCGGGTGTTCAATGTTCATCTTTTTCCTCCTCTGAAACCCTGAACCCAGAACGGCTGAACGCTTTCCATCGAAGATATCCGGACCTTTGTTCTTTACTTTCATGATTAAGCAACAAGCGTGCCACTGCCGGGAACAAATAAAAATTAAATTTATTATCAAGTAGTTACATACTATTTCCGACATTTACTGTGCAAAACGGCCCATTTTTTTATTAAATTATGGCTGCTGTGTGTTCAAGAAACGACACCCACACAGGTTGTTTTTGTGGATAATTCATTGATATTATAATGATAAGAGACGATCGGGGGAAGTGTTCAATAATCGGCATGGGCTAAAAGGGTTAATGCCTGTCGGAGCCAAGTGTAGATACCTCATGATGTAGGAATAATTGAGGAATTTAGCGAGTTAAGGATTGAAGACAGGGTGAATGCAGTCCGGCTGAATATGTTCACCTTATTCCGGTTTTCCTGTCAAGGTTTCGTGCCTCAACCGCAAATCACCATTTATACAATATATTGTGTTGTGTGGCCATAATTCAGGTTTCGTAATAAGTGAATTGTGCTTTGAGGTTTTTTCTATTCTCAGGAAGGTGAAACTTACATCAGGTATTGTTGATATTTGCAGAGTGGCCTGGACTCAAGTATAGGATAATAATCCTCAATCCTCGCTGTTCTCAAGGTTTTGCCAAGCCTAAATGATGAAGTACCATATCTCGCCTGCTAAAGTTTCCAATAATTCTTCGGGTAGAGTCTGGCGATATTCTCAGCAATGTAGGTGTCGCAAGAATATTATCCTGCTCGGCAAGAATCGGGTTATCAATAACACTAATCACCTCAAGAGAATATTCGTTCATTAATTCGCTCTGAAAAATTTCATGCAGATTGTTGATAACATTTTCTGTTCGTTTGGTCCTGTCGGTAATGAATAATCTTAACTTGATCAACTGTTTTTCGCAGGATATCTTTTTTAGGATTACCCCATTCATAACCGTAATAAGCTGATCGTTTTTTATCGGTTTATTTAGAATTTCAAACTCTATGCCATCCTCCCTGAGGCTTTTTAGCTCTTCGAAATATTCATTATGAAAGGTCGTAACAAAATATGCGGGAATTTCCACATCCATTTTTCTTATTTCACGGAGCGTTTCTGTTCCATTCATTCCCGGCATTTTAAGATCTATCAGGATCAATTGATAGGTATTTGTTTCAAGCAGTTTTAGCCCTTCAAGGCCAGATTCAGCTGTGGACACACTGTAGTTTGCCTTTTTGAGAATTAAAGAGAACAGTTTTCGTATATCCTCTTCATCATCAATCACTAAGATGTCATACTCCATTAAAATCACCCCGTGTATGAGAAAAGATTGTTTTTGAAATTGGTAAAAGCAACAATTGTATTGGTATCCTTGAGTTTCTCGGTCTCTGAATATCCAACTACCGGATAATAAACCTTGAATTCCATTATGCAGTATTAGTCCTCTGTAACCTCGCCATTATCATCATAAATATCCATATCGGGATAGTATTTTATTGCACATTCAGGGCATATACTATGGCTGAATTCAGCCTCCGAATGTTCATGAATATATGATTCAATCTGATTCCAGTAACCCTTGTCATCACGGATATTTTTACAATGTGAGCAGATGGGTAGAAGGTTAAAAGGTGCCCCGTGGTTATATAGCTCGCATTTTCCGAGAGTATCTTTCACCGGAATTTTGTTGACGTATACTTCTGGTATACTCAACTATCGTAATAGCATGCCTGAATGAGCAGAACCGTTCCATAATCTGAATAGTCTTCCCGCCATCCCAATAGCTGTAATTGTCTCTTGATTGTTTCCAAATTCTGTTCCGGAGATCCGGACACGACCCGAATCACATCCGTAATGAACAATCCGGTTTCGTTTTCCTCAAGTCCCTTGGCTGCTAAACGTCCGTCCAGCGTTGCCCTAATTTTTTCCATGCTCTTGGTAATCATCTGTTGACCGATAAAGTCTATTTGCGAATGTTTATTGTATCCTTAAGAAAAAGGGCCATGAATAATTCATTTTTAGGATAATTATCCTTGAATTTCATAGTCGTGACCTGTGGCATCAATTTAATCTTGTTTCTTGTCCAGCACCTCCCGCACTTTGCGTGCCAATCCTTCCGGTGAGAAAGGCTTTTCGAGAAAATTAAGTCCCGGTGCCAAAACACCGTGATGAACAATAGAGTTGTCCGTGTATCCGGACATGTAAATTACCTTCATCTGCGGGTAGAACGGTTGCAACCGTTCCGCTGTTTCCTTGCCGCCCATCTTGGGCATCACCACATCAGTGATCATCAGATCAATGGTTCCCTCATGTTCGTTGCTTATTCTCAAGGCATCTTCCCCGTTTTCAGCC
>JAVCDD010000133.1 GCA_030765125.1 Candidatus Hatepunaea meridiana | reverse complement strand
ATAGCTGAACGTCTGGACTTGACATCTTGAACTCCTCCTTAATATGGCTCTCTATAGTTGTAAGTATTGATATATCATCGCAATCGAATAGAAGTCAAATCAAGTACGCATTTGTCAGAAGAACCATTATAAAGTAGGTGATATATATAAATTTGCGTCACATCGTCACATAATGCTGTAAAGTAGGGATGGGTATAGAGATACGGGGTGACGATAATTTTCATTATCGTCACCGAACTTCACATCGGGTATGGGCTACTAAATTATGAGGGAATTGGATATTTTAGTCTGTTCGAAAACGACAGATTCTAAGGCTAATATTATTATGATCTTACAAAAAGTTGTGTCGAATCCGCACAATTTATAATCAAATTGAAAAGGGAGTTTTAATGACTTCCCTTTTTTATTTTCTAAATCCATATTTATCATATAGTTATGTTTTATTGGTTTTATGGTATGGAAGTTGCATACTTAAGAAAGCAGAAACATCTAAACTAAAATAAAGAGGAATTCGATTATAGAATCAGCTCTTTTTCTTCGAAATCCGGCTCTTGTCATACGATAAATAAATGCTTAACTTGTAGTATCAGGTGTAAACACCTGATACTACATTATTTCATAACACTAAAAAGGAACGACAAATGATTTCTGAATATGCTAAATCGAATTACAATAACGAGGTAACAATGCGCGGGTGCGTTTTGTTGCTGGGATTGATGGTTTTGATGGGGGTGGGGGGATGGAATGTGCTCTATGCGAAAGAATGGTCAGATGAAATAAGACTTACACATGCCGGTGACAATTTTTTAAATTATTGGTTTGAAGTGGATGTTGATAGTAGGAATGATATTCATATTATGTATGAATATAATAGTTACGGTAATGAAGATTTTAATAGATCACAGGCGATACTTCAGAAATTCAACCGTTTCGGTGAACCAATTACAGACCCGATCATTATCGGCGAAGTAGCTGATTGTCCTGATACAGCCGGTAATGCTTATGATATTTTTATTGATAACGATGATAATATATATATTCTGTGGGGAAAAAGAAATTTGCATGTTTCAAAATTAAGCAGGAATTATGAGGTTATCATCAGGGACATCTATCTTGAGGGAATCACTGTTAGATATTTGGATTCTCGTCCTCAAATTGTAATAGATTCGGAAGGTAACATTATCATTATTGCACTGGTTTATGATCATAGATTACCCGGTGAACAGAGACGCGATTATATCGTTTATGGGCGATACACGATTGAGTGTGAAATTATAGATACATTACATATTCTTCAAGAAGAGATCAGCATTTATACCGATCTTTTTATTGAAATTGCAAGTAACGATACAATTCACTTTGCATGGAAAAAGAATTATCCTGTTAACAGTGTCCATTATAGAAAAGTTACGCCTGATGATGATTTCATCATATAACGATGTTTATGGTAATGGGAATCGCGATTATGCAAATTGCACGCCAAGTGAAGGGTCTATTTCACTTGATCCGCTGTTTAATGACCTGGATAATAATGATTACAATCTCACTTGGCGTTCCCCCTGTATAAACGCCGGCGATCCCTCTTTCCCACGTGATCCAGATGGTTCAATAGTTGATATGGGTGCTTTCTATTTCAATTCAAAATTGGGTGTGAATCAGAATCCGACAGCTACTTTGGATTGTGGATTGAAAGCGGCGCCAAACCCCTTCAACCAGAAGACGTATTTGCAAGTCAGAACGATTCTTGCAGGTATTGTATACATCAAGGTTTACAACCTGTCCGGTCGTAAGGTTTATGAAGATAAGAACGAGTTTCAGCAGGAATGAATCGGATTAAGTTGGATGGTAAACGCTTGGGTGGTGCGGGAGTGTATTATATTCAGGTTATGACATCTGGTTGGACAAAGACGGTTAAGTTGGTGTATTTACTATAGCTGGCAGCACAGGCGATCTGCCTGAGGATTAAACAGGGTGTCAGGTCACCGCACATGACAAAGCTAATGCTGCAAACGGCAATGCTGTCAACCGCGGTGGTTTGACAGCGGTGTAAAGCAGCACTTTCATAATTTCACACTTCAAATCATATCAACCTATCAATAATTTCTTTTAACTGCATCAGTCTGAAAGGTTTGGTCAGTAGGGCTGATGCTTTATAATCTTTCGTTATTTTTTTAGCTTCTTCAGCGTCAAATCCGGTCATCAGAATAATAGGGATTTTGTCATTGTTTTCTCTAACTTTGCGAAATAATTCGAGACCGTCCATCTCCGGCATATTAATATCACTTAGGATGAGATCAATATTATTCTCATCCATCATCTGGAGAGCTATCTTGCCATTTTCAGCTTCAACAGTATCATAACCCAAAGTCTCCAACACCTCTGAGATTAGATTCCTTTCGACTTTTTCATCCTCTACAACAAGAATGAGTTTTTTACTCATTTATTATCCACGAATTCAGATAAGGGGCTTTAGGCTGTAGGCTTTGGGCTTTAGAATAATCAGATTCAGATGTTATGTAGTATCCTAAATTCCCGACACATAAAGCTCAAATCCCAAAACCTTTTATCCCTTTACAGTTCCCATTGGTTTTAATCTAGCGACCTTTTGTGAAATACCTGCGCCATGAACTGCAGCTACAACATCTTCTACGTCCTTGTAGGCTTCGGGAATTTCTTCGTTCAGCGTCCATTTCCCGCGAGATCGGACAATAATGCCGCGTTCTGCTAACTTCCGAGCGATATTTCCTTTTTGAGTAGCTCTGACAGCAGCCTTGCGGGACATAACACGACCTGCGCCGTGGCAGGTACTGCCGAAGGTGGTTTTATATGCTGTCTCCGTTCCGGCTAATACATAAGAAGCGCGCCCCATATCACCAGGGATCAGCACAGGTTGTCCAACATTACGGTATCGTTCCGGCAGAGAGGAGTCACCCGGACCAAAAGCACGCGTTGCGCCTTTTCGGTGAACACAAAGTTTTCTTTTGTGTGAGGAGGAGTCGATTGCAAACTCTTCAACACTCGCAATGTTATGACACACGTCCCACACCATACTCATACCAAGACTCTGCCACGGCTTCCCGTAATACTCCGCAAATGTCTGCCTGACCAATCCGGACATCGCTAACCGGTTTGCCCAAGCGTAATTTGCCGCGCATTTCATCACTGAAAAGTAATCCTGACCTTCCGGAGACTTAAACGGTGCGCAAGCCAACTGCCGGTCTACTAAATCGAGCTGATATTTCCTCGCCGCTCCCTGCATAACTTTCAACGACTCATCGCATACTTGATGACCCAGACCGCGCGAACCACTGTGGATCATCACCACTACTTGACCTTTATAAAGTCCAAAAGCCTCGGCAATTTCCGGTTGAAATATCTTTTCTACAACCTGGATTTCCAGAAAGTGATTGCCGGAGCCTAACGTTCCAAGTTGTTTACGCGCCCTTTCACGAGCACGATCAGATACGAGGGACGGATCGCTGTCGGTCATTCCACCATTTTCTTCAATAAACTCTAAATCATCCTTGTCAGCAAGTCCTTGCTCAACAACCCAGCGAGCTCCCTTTTCTAATACCCGCGTAAGGTCATTTCCTGAGAGCTTGATCTTACCCTCCGAACCAACGCCACAAGGTACCCGGTTAAAAAGTGCGTCCACCAATTTAGGAATGTCTGAGCGAATCTCTCTCGAAGTCAGATTGCTGCGCAGCAGGCTGACTCCGCAATTAATATCATAACCAACACCGCCCGGTGAAATGATTCCTTCATCCAGATCGAAAGCTGCCACACCACCTATTGGAAAGCCATAACCCCAATGGATGTCAGGCATAGCAAGAGAAGCGCCAACGATCCCCGGAAGCGTAGCAACATTGGCAACCTGTTTGGGTGTATTATCCGACAGAATATGAGGAATCATACTCTCCGACGCAATGATTTCCCCGGGAACGTTCATACCCGGTTGAAAATCCTGCGACAACCGCCAGCGATAAGGAGCTATTTGTTCTAATTTTGCTTCAGGCATTCTCGTTTCTTTTTTCATCTGCAGATTTTGCAGATATTTTTGTCTTAATCTGCATAATCTGTTAAATCTGTTGTGAAAATTTATTAAACATCCAATACAACTTTAACTCGCCAGACCTCTCCAGACTCAATTTTAACATCGTGGTAGGTGGCAGCTTTAATCTCACGTATTAACTTAATATCGGAATCGACGGAAAAACCACTAAGATCGGCCATTACATTCCCTTTATCATCGAATTTGATATTATTAATATAAAGAGGTCGAAATCCTTTTACCTGACAGAGATACAAAAACTCATTCATTAAGCTGATAAGTCGTTCTTCATCATCGAAACCGCTTGCTGCAATTGAGATAGTATGTGATGATATACGTAAGTTTTCGCTTAAATCCGTAGTATTTTCAAAATCTTCAGGTTTTTCAATAATAAGTTCGATAAGCGCTTCCAAAGCAGTCTTAAATAGTTCTGCCTTATCCTTCGCTTCCAACTCAACTGCCAGGTCAGCTTTATGTTCAACAAAATGAAACATTATACTTTACTCGTTCCCACGCTGGAGCGTGGGAACGAATACCTCATTATTTTACTTATTTCCAATAACATTATGCATTCCCACGCTGGAGCGTGGGAACGAGTATTACGCCATCTCTTGCTCGCTACCTGATTTCAAACATTTGCTTGTCCAAGTTCTTAAGTTCTCTCATCAGTTCATGGGTAGGATTACCTTCCTTAACAGCGTGACGGATTTTTTGTTCAAGTGTGGTTTTTTGTTCCTGCAAGCTCCGTTTATTAAGAGCGATGATACAACCTTTTATTTCCTCGCGCGATGTCTCGGTTGAAGAGGACATACCAGATATAACCGCTTCAGCAATGAATGATCGAACCACAGGACTTTTGGAACGATCGGGTAATGAGATAATATCAACTGTTTCACCACGTAGGCAGGCGCGTTCAAGGATCAGATAAATCTTTTTGAGTAGGGGAGACCTGAAAAAATCAGCAGAGAGTTCAGTTACAACTTCGGAGATCAACTCAGGATGCCCTAATAGAGCCTTGATGAGATCACGTTCAGCAAGACTTTCTTTGGGAATCTGCAGCTTCTCCTGTTTAACCGCTTCCTCCCATTCAGTGCGGCGCCTTAATCCACCTATCGCCTTGTGGATAGCCTCCTCGCGTATTTCGATCACTTCGGAAAGCTCGGTGAGTAGAAGTTCATTCTGGAGTGGATCCTTTACAGCCTTGATGGTAGTTAAGAGATCACGGACGGCATTTAATTTCTCGGAATGACCTGCACCAAATCCCGAAGAATTTACAGATTCAGCAGGCATCGACGTCCGAACGTAAAACTGAACGAAGGATATATTCTTCTGCAACGTTTCAACTAATAGATCGGAGCCTCCCTTTCTCAGCAGCGAATCGGGGTCTTCACCTTCAGGCAGCATTGCCATACGCGCTTCCAGACCGGCAACGGTCAGCACATCAGCAGCGCGTTTGGCGGCGGCAATACCGGCACCGTCGGAATCATAAACGATGACTACCTTGGACGTGAAACGCTTCAGAAGTCTTGCTTGGGATTGTGTTAAAGCGGTTCCTAAAGAAGCTGTTGAATTAGTGAGTCCCGCCTGGATCAATGCCAGTAGATCCGTGTAACCTTCTACCAAATAAGCGAAACCGATCTTGCGAATGGAAACCCGTGCATTGAAGAGACCGTAGAGTGTGTCGCCCTTGTGGTATATTGAGGTTTCAGAGGTGTTGATGTATTTAGCAGGATCTTCGCCGAGTGTGACTTTATCGAGGCTGCGACCACCAAAGGCTACAGCTTTGCCGGAGAGATTATGAATTGGAAACATAATCCGCCCGTGGAAGCGGTCAATGTAACCGCTGCCGTCCTTGCGTCTTGAAACGAGTCCTGCATCGGCGATAAGGCTCGGTTTATAACCTGATTTTTCGATCCACTTCAATAAACCATCCCAGCCTGTTTCAGCCCAGCCCAGTTTATAATTATTAATAATATCAGGAGTAATACCGCGTTCAATAAGATACTGATATGCTAATGTTGCCTCTTTGGAACGAGCTTTCTTAGTAAGATTGCTATGAAACCAGGATTCAGCTAACTTATTAACCTGATAAAGCTGATCCTTTATATTACCGGTTTTATCACCTGAACCGCTGGGAGTGGTTGTTTTCAACTGTATACCAGCTCGTTCAGCCAGTGAACGAGCTGCTTCGATGAATGAAACGCCTTCCATTTCCATAAGGAAGGTGAAGACGTTGCCGCCTTTCCCGCAACCGAAGCAATGAAACATACTTCGATCAGACATCACGTGAAATGAAGCGGTCTTCTCCTGGTGAAACGGACACTGTCCCCACCAGTCTCCGGGACGTTTCTGCTTAAGGGTTACATAATCGCCTACGATTTCAGCAATATCAATCGCATCGCGGACTTTTTCTATGTCGCTATTATCGTAATATCCTGGCATTTGTTTTATTTTTTACCGCAGAGGGCGCAGAGGAATAATAAGTTTCGGTTATGCCTTTAGCTCAGCCGGAGTAGCGAAGCTTGCTGCGCGCTCGCAGGCAGATACGCATGCGCCACCGTACGAGAACGCAGAAAGCTTTTCTACTCCGGTATTATTAAGT
>JAVCDD010000033.1 GCA_030765125.1 Candidatus Hatepunaea meridiana | reverse complement strand
TATAATTGTTTGAAACATTAAAAGTTCCGCGTAGGGGCCGATTTATCGAGCCCTTTTGCATAAGTAGAAGGGGCTCAATAAATTGGCCCCTACGCGAAATTCGCACTTAACAAAGTAATGGTAGTGTAAAATATAAACCAAGTTAGTTAATTTATAAAATTGAAACATAATCCCAAATGGAACCGTGGTTGGCTTCACGGTGTTTTATTGATAACGGGTGTAGCTTTTATCGCGTATATCATTTCCTTGTTTGACTTCTTTCAATTGTTGGAATATAAACTCTATGATTTAAACTTCCAGATACGTGGAACCAAGCAGATTGAAGACAGGAATATCGCCATCGTTGCAATAGATCAGGAAACTACTGACAGCCTGTCTTTCCCCTTTAATCGAATTCATTTCGCTCATCTCATTCGAAAACTTAACAAACTCGGCGCAAAAGCTATAGTCCTGGACATTGATTTTTCCAGTGTTGGTCTTATCCCTGAATCCGATTCCATTTTCTACGCTACCATCAAAGAAGTCGAGAACGTAATATTATCCGGTAAAGTATCATACAACTTTATAACCGGAATTGAAAACATGATGGCGGTTATCACCCCACCTATCAAACAGATAGCTCCCTATGGAACATCTTGGGGATTAGTAAATGAAACATTAGATACGGATGGAGTCACAAGAAGGTATCCTCTATTCTTAATGGTTGGCAATAGAGGTTATTTATCACTTGCTTTGAAAACCTATTCCTTTCTTAACAGGCTGGAAGGAGATATTTTTAAATTTAACAAATCGGGCGACTTCGTTTATGGTGATTTAGTTATACCGAGAGTTGATTTTTCTTCCTGTCTAATCAATTATTACGGACCAGCAGGTACATTCCCAACGTATTCTTTTATAACAGTATTAAGCGGAGATTACGATTACGAAGATATACTTGATGGACTAACACATGAAGAGCTTGATCAGCTTGAGGCTTCAGGAATGGGTGATATCCTTTCGGAGAACCCGTTTAAGAATAAAATAGTACTGGTCGGCGCTACCGCGGAGGACTTGAAGGATAATAAATTCACGCCTTTTTATTCCGTTCCGCCTAAACGTAAAACCCCAGGCGTTGAAATGCATGCTAATGCTCTACAGATGTTCCATGACAAAATATTCATTCGCTGGATTGGTTTTTGGTTTATAGTCGCAGGTGTTGTTGTAATCAGTATTATATTATATTTTAACGGTATGGTGAAAAAGCAATGGTTGGCGTTAATAATTGCTTTCTCTCTGTTTATGCTCGTTACGGGTGGTGGATACTGGCTGTTTTCCAGACATGGACTCTGGTTACGCGAAATACCGATGCTGGTGGCGATTGTTATCGGATATCCAACCAACCTCGTTCATCGCTTTGTCAAAACTATGAAAGATAAGTTAAAACTGCGAAGTATGTTTGGACAATATGTGCAGGATGAGGTTGTTGAGGAATTACTTGCTAATCCCGAAATGTTGAAATTAGGTGGGGAAAGACGCCGCATGACTGTTATGTTCGTTGATATAGTTGGTTTTACTACGATTTGTGAGCAATTGTCCCCTGATAAAGTACTCGATCAATTGAATGAATATCTAACAGCTATGACTCGTATTGTCAAAGAAAACAAAGGCATTATTGATAAGTATGAAGGAGATCTGATTATGGCGGAGTTCGGGGCTCCGATATGGTTCGAGGATCACGCTGTTTGTTGCTGCCGTACCGCGTTGGGTATGCAGAAAAAACTTAAAGAACTGCGTGAGAAATGGCTTTTGGAAGGCAAGGATGAGTTATTCAGTCGAATCGGCATTAACACTGGAGAAATGATAATCGGCAATATGGGATCAGAGGAGGTTTTCGATTACACTGTAGCAGGCGATTCGGTTAACGTTGCCAGTCGGCTTGAAAGCGCTAACAAAAGTTATGAAACAACTATTATGATGGGTCGGGAAACTTATAATGACATTAATAAGTCTTTCATTACACGATCATTAGATTTCCTAAGAGTTATCGGAAAAACTGAGCCCGTGGAAGTGTTCGAACTATTAGCTGAGAAGACAGATGAAATATCACAGGATAAATTAGAAATCCTTGAAATTTTCGATAAAGGATTGAGACTATATCGTAACCGAAAATTTGACGAAGCTCTTAAACAGTTTCAACAATGTCTTGGAATAGACACAGAAGATGAACCATCGCGCGTTTACACCAAACGCTGCATGGAATACACAGCCCAACCACCAAATGAAGACTGGGATGGTATTGTCTGGAAGTTAAGAGATAAGTGAATACTGGGAATTGTTTGATTGTTTGATTGCTATATTGCTATATTGTTAACTATACAACAATATAGCAATATAGCAATCAAACAATCAAACAATTTAGCAATTTAGCAATTAAAAATAATACAATGACAGAAAAACACGACGATTCAATTAAGAATTCTACTATTACCGAAGTAGAATGGGTTCCGGTCAGCCTGACAAAAGACAAACGAGACTCGGATATGCGGCGCACGCTTTCATCACTGCCATTATTCGAGAATATTTCTACCAGAGATTGGCGCGAATTAGCGAGCCTGTTTCACAAGCGAACTTTTTCGGATGAAGAAATCATATTCCGATACGGTACACCTGGATTAGGAATGTATATTGTTATTGATGGGAACGTGGTAATCTACAGTAAAGAAAAAACGAATGACGTTGAGATTGCTCGCTTGGGACCTGGCTCGTTCTTCGGTGAAATGTCTTTGATTGATGAGATTGATCGAAGCGCTACGGCTGTATCATCAGGAAATTCCAACCTGATCGGGATATTCCGCCCACAACTGAAGGACTTGATGTATCATCGTCCCCGACTTGGCTTGATATTGATGGAGCGCTTGGCATGCATTGTTGTCAGCCGACTGCGGGAAGCAGACAAGAGGTTGATGGAATACAGAAAGAAGCTTAATTCGGAGAACTGAGAATGAGCCTATCTACCCCTATTGTAAATCCTATGTACCGCCGGTTGTTTCTGCTGATTCTTTTCGTAATTACAGCAATAACCTTTATCCTGATATTTCCCCTCATTTCTGACTTACTCGTGGTACTGGTTATATCAATCGTGTTGACTTACGTATTCAAACCATGCGTGGCATACCTTGAGCATCTCGGTGTACGACGTGTAATTTCGATAACTGCAATATTTGTGCTTGGCGGTGTACTAATCGGAATTGGTGTCAGATTCTTTGTTCCAACGATTATAAGTGAAGGTGTGGCGCTGTATGATAATATTCGGGAATTTGATTTTATCGGAATTCATAGGAATTTCACCTTCTGGTTAGACAATCATCTGCCCGGAGTCTCGGGACTGATAGCTATTGAACCGGATCAAGCAGAGATATGGATCAGTAGAATCGGCGCCGGCGCCACTGCATTCCTGCAGCAGTCGCAAAAATTGATTGCTGGCGCAATGAATGTACTTGCGCTGGCAATCGTTGTTCCTTTTATGACCTTCTTTCTTCTTAAAGACGGCGCAGCCTTCACCAAGAAGTTAATCGAGACGATCCCAAACCGTTACTTTGAGATGACGCTGTCGTTATCCTACCGAATTGATCGTTCATTCGGTAATTACATACTCAGCATCTTAATCGAATCGGCAGTTATCGGAATTCTAACTTGGATTGCTTTTGCGATTATGGGTGTTAAGTTCGCTGTAGTGCTGGGTCTTATAAACGGATTATTGAACAGCATTCCGTTCTTCGGTCCGTTTATCGCATATTTTCCGATTGCACTGGTTGTATTGATAACTTATGATCCACCGGGGCTCGGTCTGTTATGGATGTTAATTATCTTAACCAGTGTGCAGGTTATTGACAACGTGTTGGCTAAGCCGATACTTATATCTCGTTCGGTTAACGTTCATCCGGCGATTGTACTTCTGGCAGTATTAATTGGGGGAAAATTAGCAGGGGCTATCGGTATGTTTATCGCAGTGCCCGTTTACGCTATTATTCAAGTTATTATCGTTGATTCGTATACGCATTTGAAAAGGTATAAGATATTTTAAGATTATAGATACGCCCCCACCAGTGCGTTCCCTTCAAGTTTCAACCCTTGCCATCCCGGATTTAATCCAGGATGGCAAGAGACTGCCAAAATAAGCTTCACTTGTAATCAGGCAGGAAAGTAAAAACCTATAGCCCAAAGCCTTCTTCACACTACTCTACCGCTTCACTAACCTTCATAAAATGCATCAACCGCGCCCATTCTTCATCAGTCGACTTCTGAATGAAATCCCGTTGTTCATCGGTAAGATGTTTAAAACGTCCTTGTAACGCCAGGTAATCTCTCACCGGTCGCTGAGGTGGATCCATTGACAATTTATAATGGGTTCCGTGCTCAACTTCGTACAGCGGGAATACTCTTGATTCAACGGCATAACGGGATTCCAGTATTGAATCCTTCTCAAGCGCTTTATGCCCCGGCGGGCAGGGGCTGAATATATGAATCAGTTTAAAGCCATCGATTGACATCGCTTTCCTGAACTTGCGGATTAAATCATCAGGATAGGCTACGGTTGTCGTAGCTGCATAGGGTATACGATGTGCAGCCATAATCTCCAGTAGGTTCTTTTTTCGTTCTTTCTTAAAGTCCGTTCCTGGTGTAGTGGTCGTCCATGAGCCCCAGGGTGTAGCTGACGAACGCTGGATGCCGGTATTCATATATGCTTCGTTGTCATAACAGACATAGATGATGTTGTCGTTGCGTTCCGCACAGGCTGACAGTTGACCGAAACCTATGTCAAATGTACCACCGTCACCCGCCCAGGCGACTACATTGATGTCTTTCTTTCCTGTTATATCCAATCCAGCGCGAATGGCGCCAGCGCTGATTGAGGCTGTTTCAAACGCTACCTGGAAAACGGGAACGCTGCATGCTGAGTAAGGGAATGGTCCATCTATAACTGCCCAGCAGCAGGCAGGGAATACGATAATCGTCCTCCGCCCAAGCGTTTTCAATGCCAGACGCATCGCAATGGCGGCCCCGCAGCCCGGACAAGCGACATGCCCGGAGTGCATTATCTCCTGTTCAGCAACTTCCGTGAATTGTTTAAGATGTGGTAATGCTCTCATTTATATATACCTATGTGTTTATTCTTTTAGTCCAATCCAGACCTGATCACAGTCTTTGACTGGTCGTTTTTCGAGATCGAGCGCTATCTCTTCAATGAATTCCGGTGTCACATCTCTGCCGCCCAACCCGACGATATAATCATATATCGGCGGGCGCTGATCTTCCGGCAGATGATACATCACACTGCGGATTTCCTGCGACCAGACGCCACCCATACCAACACTGATGTTACGGTCGAGCACCGCCACTCGTTTTCGTCCGGAAAGGATTTTACGCACCTTTTCAGCCGGAAAAGGTCTTAGCATCTTCATCTTCAACAGACCTACCGAATGACCTTTCTCCTGAAGGTCGTCAATGACGGTTCGCGTCGTTGAAGTGACCGTTCCTGACGTTACCAGGACATAATCAGCGCCGTCCAGTCGATATTCCTCAACAACGCCGTAACCGCGTCCGAACATAGCTTTGAAATCATCGTCTGCTTTATCGGCTGCGATTAGCGCTTCATCCATTGCAAGCTGCATTTTATATCGGAATTCCATATAGATGTCCTGCGGCACAATACCGCCGAAAGCGTGAGGATCGTCTACATTCAGATAGATCGAGGGCTTGTAAGGCGGCAGGTATTTTGAAGTTGCTTCCTGCCCTGGTATATCAACTGCCTCGTAAGTATGCGACAGGAAGAAGGCATCCAGAATCAGCATTACCGGCAGGTTGACAGCTTCAGCTATTTTGTAAGCCTGGATGGTGGTATCGAGCACTTCCTGGTTGGATTCGCAATAGAATTGCAGCCAGCCGGTGTCTCGTTGGGCGAGGGAGTCATTCTGATCAGTCCAGATTGACCAGCCGGGCGCCATAGCGCGGTTAACGTTAGCCATCACGACAGGCAGCCTGGCAAGCGCCGCCCAGTGCAGCAGTTCGTGCATCAGGGCGAGTCCTTGTGATGACGTGGCGGTAAAGGTTCGCGCACCGGCAGCCTGAGCGCCGATACAGCCCGCCATCGCAGAGTGTTCCGATTCGACTTTGATGAACTTGGCATCGAGCAGCCCTTTAGCCACAATATCAGCCAGTTCTTCGATAATTGTAGTCTGCGGCGTAATCGGATAAGCCGAAACCACCTGCGCCTTAGCGCACATCGCCCCCCAGGCTGCGGATTGATTTCCGGTTAGTACTTTTTGCATATTATTTTGTGTTTTTTTGTTTTCTATTGAGTACGATAAACATTCTTTATTAATGTGAAAGCTGAATCCGGTGTTCGCTGACTATTTCTTCTACCTTTTTGTCCATAAGCTCTATTAAACTATTACCGATGTATTAAGTTGCATCAGGTGTTAACACCTGACACCTATCTTACCGCTTTCATCACAATACACCCCCGAGGACATTCCGCCGCGCATATCCCGCAGCCCTTACAATACTCTATGTCAACCAGATAGAGTTTGTTCTTATCGTCCTTGACCTTTGAAATCGCTGCATCGGGACAGAAAATGTAACAGTTATCGCAGGCAGGGCAGGTTCCGCAGGAGAAACAGCGTTTGGCTTCCTTTTCCAAATCCGCTTCACTGAAACCCTGATGCACTTCGTCCAGAGTCTTTATCCGTTCTGAAACTTTTAATGACCCCGGTTCCGACCTCGGTAAATCTTCAAAGTAAGCGGTGTTGATCTCTTCAAAGGGAATTGCATAGCCAGTCCTCTCGCGTAGTGAAGGTGACATTGCGGCATTATCCGCGACCGGTTTGCCTCTAAATGCAGCGTCGATGGCAATAGCGGCTCGCCGACCATAACCGATAGCTGCGGTTACCGTTCCAGCGCCATCAGCCACATCACCACCAGCGTACAACTTGTCAAATGCCGTACGTCCCAACTCATCAGCGGGGATGTTCCACGAGGTCTTGGCGCGGATATCATCCGGCAGGAATTCGAGGTCGGTGGTCTCGCCAATGGCGGTTATGACGCAATCCGCCTCGATTACGTACTCGCTGCCCTCGATAGGCACGGGACGCCTGCGACCTGAAGCATCCGGTTCACCGAGTTTCATCCTGATACACTTAACGCCGGTCATTTTGCCATTCTCACGCAGCACCTCAACAGGCGTTGCCAGGAATGTGATTTCGATTCCTTCTGCTAATAATTCATCTATCTCTTCAGCAATAGCTGGCATCTCGTATCGTGTGCGCCGGTAGATTACAGATACGTCTTTGCCTTTCCGTAGCAATGAACGCGCCACATCCATTGCTGTATTACCGCCGCCTACTACCAGTGGTTTGTTACCGACGCCGTCGTCCATACCGAGGTTAATCTTACGCAATACCTCGATCCCCGGTACAACATCGTCTCCATCATCACCCTCAGCGCCGAGCGGACGGCTGTTAGTGAAACCTACCGCTGCGAATACGGCGTCGAACTTGTGTACTAATTGGTCAAATGAAACGTCCTTTCCGACTCTTGAGCCGGTGATGATTTCCACACCTAAATCAATAATGCGTCTTATTTCTGCATCGAGCACTTCCGGCGGCAGTCTGTAATCGGGGATACCCACGCGCAGCATTCCGCCGGCTTTGGAGTGAGCTTCAAACACGGTGGCGGCGTGTCCGAATCGCTTCAAGTGATAGGCGCAGGATAGTCCCGCCGGACCTGAGCCGATAACGGCAACATGCTTACCGCTGAACGTTCCGGGTTTCTGTTCGGGTGGCTTGTCCATAAAATAATCGGCAATATATCGCTCGACAGAATGAATATTTATTGCTCCACCAAGATGATCGCGGTTGCATTCGGTTTCACAGGGATGAGGACAGACGCGCCCGCAAGTCCCCGGGAAAGGCGTAGTTTCAGCCAGCAGATGCCAGGCTTCTTCGAGCTTTCCCGCGGCAGCCAGCGTAACGAAGCCGACCACATCGTTCCCCGCAGGGCATCGTAACGAACACGGTGCAACCTGCTCGACGTGATGAGGTTCAACATTTCGCCAGGAACCGGTCTTATTAACCGTAGTATCCCCCATCGAAGCCGTCATCAACGGCAGTTCTCGCCAGCTTTTGTAGATTATTGGTTTTTGTGACATATTGTATTTTTTATTTGAAATATTTTTGAAAAATCATTTTTTTACTTAAGCAACTGTATACTCTTAGTTACTTTCATATTATTTGCATTCAATGTTAGAACATAATTCCCACTTGGCAATCCCACACCATTTAGCATCTGATTATACACCCCAGCCTGCTTCCATCCTTTAAATAATCGAGTAACCTCCTTACCGGTCAGATCAAATAAGGAAAGACTAATTTGACCGGGTTGAGCAACCTGGTATTCTATTCTGGTTGAATTATTGAACGGGTTCGGGTATGCTGCTGTTATTGCATATTGTTCTGGTTTCCAAGGTAACTGTGATGAAGGGTTCACAGGCAATTCCCCAAGGTCAAACATAATAAACTCATTTCTTGTAATAGCAGCCATTTCTAAATCCCTATCATTATCAAAATTACTAATATGGGTTCGTATTACAGGTTCATCAAGAAAATTACCTCCATCTACTATCACGAATTCTTCTATATCAACTATGCCAATCCAATTGCCTGTGCAAAAACAGATCAGGTATTGACATCCATTATCATCTTGTAAATCAAATATTTGAAGATTGTAAGCTATTCTTTCAATAGGAATACATTTAATAATTTCCAATTCCGGAATTGTCAATTTAGCAAGATGAAATCCTGTTGAATCCCGGTATGAGGCAAACAATAGCGACTCACCATCCTCATGATTCAAGGTTTGCAACGAGTAATATCGTGCAAGGTTATCAGCTTCCCACAAATCATGTCTATATCCAGCAAGGTTTGTACTTGCAATGACATCTAAATCATTATTTAATAAACTAATACTACATCGAGAAAAACTACTGCGTGAGGGTGGTCTATCTGCCCAGCTTTCTCCAAATTGCTGCGTACCTGCTATTAGTATTTCTTCATCATTATTTAAATTGAAAATCTTTGAATCTATAACTGTGCCAATTGTTATGGAGTCAAGTGAATGACTATTTCTTAATGAGTATTTATCAATACGCCCGCTTTCATAATAATTACGATCACCCCCGTAGCCGCCATCTGCATAAATACCTCTATTACCAGTAAATACTACCTTGTTACTATCGGGGAGCATAGTCTCGAATACTTTAATGGTTCTAATATATTTATCGTTTGCCATTTCCCCACCCCAGGTTGGATCTATGTTACCCCATTCCCCAAACATTGCATATTCAATATGTTCATCGTAGTCATCGCCACTGAAAATATAAATACGACCGGAATCAGCATCAACTGTAGCTGCAATTATCTCCTGTCCATCTCCAACGCCGAAATCAACATGGTTTAAAGCTGAAACGTATCCTGATAATTCCGGGCTTTCCCAGACAATCTCTTCCTCGCTTATAATCAAAACCTGTGAACGTGTCCCCACCAGAAAGAACGTCTGTCCATCTTCATCCTGCCAGTAAGGACCGAGTACCGTTGCTGCTGTATCAAGCTCAATTCTCCAGGTTTCCTCAGCCGGAAAATCCGCATGAACTATTGAGGCAAAAACCAAGATGAATACGCAAACTATGAAAACTATAACTCTGTACATATTACAACTCCATTAATCATTAGCCTGATGTATATTGCTCTTAATGGAAATATGATTGATATTTACGCTCTCTACAATATACTGTGGATACATGAAATATGACGTTAAATACATTCCCCATCTATCTTTTATATGGAGATTAAAACAGGGGCATTCCGATATTATCCTACCGCAACCTCATAAGCCTCTATCGCCGCCGCTACATTAGCTTCGGTCTTTGCCGGAACATCTTCCTCAATAGCCGCCACTACCGACTCGATCTTTACTATTTTCAATATCTTCGCCAATGCGCCCAGGATTGATGTGTTCACAATCGGCTGGGTAACCGATCCCAGTCCGTGCTTGACTGCGATGGATGATGCGTCAACCGTTACGACCTTGTAACTATCGTCGAAATCGAAATCTTCCGGTTTTTTCTCAGTGTTGATGAGGATCGTTCCACCTGACTTAAGCCCTTGTGTAACGTCCAGCATCTGGAGCAGGCTTTGATCGAGTATAATGATATGATCGGGTTTGTATATCTGAGTGCGGATGCGTACCGGTTTATCGTCAATCCTGACGAATGCCATTACCGGCGCTGCACGACGCTCGACGCCGAAGGTCGGAAACGATTGAACGAAGCGATCTTCCTTGAATATCGCCACGGCAAGCAGTTTGCCGGCGATCACTCCGCCCTGCCCCCCTCGGCTGTGAAAACGTAATTCTAACATTTTATCCTAATAATGGTTTAAATGATAATTGTTATATTGCTAAATTGTTAAATTGCTTTATTGATGAGCACGATTTAACAATTTCGTTTATGTTTTACATAGAAGACTAAATATAGTAAAAAATTCATAAACTTTCAAGCAATCCGACCTCTGTAAACCAATATGATGACAACCCGAAGCCTTGACTGTAAACCTTCAAAGAGCTATATTTCGTCTATGAATGAATTCGCCCTGTATATTCATTATCCATTCTGTATAAAACGTTGTCACTATTGCGGTTTTGCTTCTGCGGTTTATAACCGATCACAAGCTGTCAATTACCACAAAGCGCTCTTGAAAGAAATCGCAATTCAAAGCCGTCAACAACCATGGCAGGACGGAACATTACGTAGTATCTACTTCGGAGGTGGCACTCCGTCCCTGATGTCTTCAGAAGCAATTATCGAACTACTCAATGTTATTCGCAAAAGTTTTACGTATCCTCCCGAAATCGAAGTTACTATCGAAGCCAATCCCGGCGCTTCCGATAGAAAACGTTTCAACGCTTTTCGTAAAGCTGGAATTAACCGTCTGTCCATTGGCGCTCAGAGTTTCAATGATGACGAACTGAAGCTGTTGGGGCGTATTCATTCCGCAAAAGATATTTATACTGCTGTTAAGAAAGCAAGCTCTGCTGGATTCAACAACATCTCACTCGATCTGATTTACGGTATCCCCGGTCAGACAGTGAAATCCTTCCTGATTAGTGTGCACCGAGCCCTTGATCTCAACATTCAACACCTGTCAACTTATGCTCTTACCATTGAAGAAAAAACCCGGTTCGCACAAATGATAAATTATGGTACGCTGTCACAACCTGATTCGGATTTGGCTGCTGAACAGTACTTAGAACTGTGCAAAATAATGAAACAAGCAGGATTCTATCATTATGAATTGACAAACTTTGCCCGTCCAGATTACCAGTCCCAACACAACTGGACATACTGGCGAAGGATCCCCTACCTGGGTGTCGGTACAGCCGCTCATAGTTTCGATGGCAAACGCCGATTCTGGAACCCACGAAACACAGATCAATATATAAGACGAGTAAATACCCCAGAAAATGGTATAGAAGAGGAGTTACTCACTGAGTATGAAGAATTGGAGGAAAAGGTTTATCTGAGCCTTAGAACAAGTGATGGATTGGAAATGGAAATTGCCCAGAGAATTTCAAGTTCTGAAGCTATTGAAGAACTGCTTACTAACCGCTTCCTCAAATCAAGGGACAACAGGCTCTTCGTACCTGAAGAAAAATGGCTGTTATTAGACGAAATTGTCCTGAAATTATTGTCATCTAATAAGAAGTTCTGACTTGACAATTCAGTGGATAGTGCTTATATTACTTTACTATGGCGTGGTGTTGATGTTTTGTTATTTGTAAAATATATCTTCTGTTATATCAAAGAATTACAGAATACACTCTAACCAATCTAACTATTTTCCACGTCAGCTTTTTATTACGCTGGTTCAAACTACACTCCTGGCATTGCTTCCTATTGAACGGTTCCGAACCTAACAACATCTCTTACTAACAAATAAACTGGGGGAAATAAGGGGACAGTATACCTATTTTTATAAATACTCCTTGAAATAACGATACTCCATAGAAAAATAGGTATACTATCCCCTTAATTCCTAACAGGGCTCGATAAATCGGCCCCTACGCGGATGGGGAGGGCGGACAAAAATGTCCGCCCTCCCCAATTAACCTTTTAAAGGAGGCGTCCACATTATGAAAAAACTTATCAATTTCACCTTAATCGGATTACTTCTAATCCTCGTATTACCAGACCTGTCGCATGCAGGTAATGCCCTTAGGTTTAACCTGAACAACTCTGAGCGTGTCAGAATTCCCGATTCAGAATCACTTGACATCAATGGTCAGGGCTTGACTATGGAAGCATGGATCTATGTGCCAGAAGAAGACACTGCATTGGCAATGACTATCTGGAACAAAGAGGACTCCTACGAGGCTCAAGTACGAGCAGGTCTGTTTCAGGTCGCTATTCGTACACAGGGTGGTTGGGTATGGCTCGGCGATAACGCCAGACTTCGCTCAGACGAATGGATGCATGTCGCCGGAACTTATGACGGGCGATTTGTAAGGCTTTATGTGAATGGAGAATTAATGTCTTCTCATGCCAAACAGGGAAACATCGAAACCAGTGACGATCCATTTTACCTTGGAACTCGACCGCTCAATAATTTCACGATTAGCTACACCGGCGACCTCGATGAAATGAGGTTATGGAACGTTGCGCACACGGAAGAAGAAATTCAGGAAACGATGAATATAATGCTCGCCGGTGATGAAGAAGGGCTGGTTGGATACTGGCGTTTGGACGAAGGAGAAGGACAAGCCGTCAACGACCTGACAGCCAATGAAAATCACGGTTTCCTCGGATCAGAGGAGGACGAGGATCGCAACGATCCGGAATGGATTGTATCTGAAGCTCCGGTCTATGGAGGTGAGATTGTCCTTTCGCGAGATGCTGTGCATTTCATTCCAATCGGAATCGGAGGTGAAATTGAAAGTCGTGATGAAATACTGGTAATATCAAACATCTCAGAAGATGACGACGAACATATGACTGTTGATTTTTCGATCGAATACGACGGTGATAGACCGGAATGGCTTTCCATTGATCCTATGGAAGGTGAGATTGATGCCGGAGAAGAGGTTGAAATTACGTTTACAGCATCGAGTGAGGACATGGACACAGGAGAATACGATGCTGTCGTTTTCCTGCACAGTAACTCAGCGAACCTCAGAATGACTGAAATTCCGGTCAGCATTATATTCGTGGATGGCGTTGGATCATTGAGGGGGCGTGTGACCGATGCCGCTAATGATGAACAGATAGAAGGAGCCCTGGTTGAAACAGTAGCCGATTTTAATATGCGGCGAGTTACGGATGAGGATGGTAATTACGATTTCGGAGCCTTTACTCCCGCACACACCTATCGTCTCAGTGTATCAGCAGATGATTTTCTGACTTATGAATCCGAGGAAATAGCAGTGCACCAGCGGGAGGCTGTTACCCAGAATTTCGAGTTGCTCCACTCAGAATTTGCCCCTCGTCCAGAGAGAATTGAAGTATCCCTTGCTCCGGATGAGAGCATCGAAATCCCCTTGCGATTAAGCAATCCGGGCAATGGTCCCTTAACCTGGTCGGTTGATAGAATCTTCCCCGAAGGCGCTGATGCAGATCCGTGGGACATTCGTGATGAGATCAACGTTGAGGAGATCACCGAAGACAACCAGATAAACGGCGTCGCTTTTGCTGATGGTCATTTCTTTATCTCCGGTGGAAACAGGAGAGAAGATGTTAATAAAATATATGTATTCAACACCGATGGAGATCTCATCCGTCAGCTCGACCAATTCCACGAATCCGATTACGGAATGCGCGATCTGACCTGGGACGGGGAACTTATCTGGGGATCTGATGAAAACGTCATTTATGGCTTTGACTATGATGGCGAGCTTATCAGTACTATCGAAGGACAAGCTGATTCTTACCGCTCATTAACATGGGATCCGGATAACAATGTATTCTGGTCGGCGAACGTTACTTCAGACATTTTCGCTACAAATATGGACGGTGAAGTTGTCAGAGAAATCAGGCGACCGGGTGACCTACGAACCTATGGTATGTCTTATTGGTCGGATGACCCGGACGGTTACAACCTTTATGTTTTTGCAAGAGGTACGGAAACTGACATTCAGGTCAGCAAGGTCAGTCTTGATAATGGTGATGCGGTGGTGGTAGCTGAAATTGAATTCGATGGCGAACCCCGCCCGGGTGGCATCTTCATCACCAACAGGTACGATGCATACAGTTGGATATTCGCGGGAATAGTCCAGAGTCCTGACCGCCTTGTTCTGTGGCATCTGGATTCTCGAACCGACTGGTTGACAATTGAACCTGAACAGGATGTTATAGACGCAGGAGATAATACCGATTTAAACGTAGTTCTTTCCAGTGTTGGAATGCCGGAAGAAACCGAACTAAATGCAACACTTTCTTTCACTCACGATGGCATTGGCGGTCAAAACGAGATACCGGTACTGTTATCAGTTACAGGGGAAGGCGGTTTAGCGCACCGAACACTCAATATGAACATTGGTTGGAATCTGGTTTCTGTGAGCGTTGAGCCTGAAATTGATGATATACCTGAACTGTTTGCTCCGTTGGTTGATGAAGGATCGTTGTTACTTATTAAGGATGGCAGCGGTCATTTCTATTATCCGGCACATAATTTCAATAACATCGAACGTTGGGTTGGTGTCGAGGGTTACCAGATCAAGATGGCTCGCAATGCCGATTTTCGCATCGGCGGAGAAGCAATCCCATGGGATACGGAGATCGACCTTGAGGATGGCTGGAATATGGTCGCCTATCTACTGAGTATGCGTGGGAGCAGTGCTCCCATCGCACTTTCCAATATAGAGGAATCGCTGGTTATAGCCAAAGACGGAGCCGGTCGGTTCTATATCCCTGCTTGGGATTATTCCGACCTGTATATGTATGCAGGTTCAGGTTATCAGATTAATGTGGATGGTAATCAGGTATTTGTCTGGAGTTCGGAATTCAATAATGACCGCGTAGCAGGTTCTCGATACTCGGCAGACGAACTATCCTGGTTATCGGATGTTAGTGTTACAGGATCATCATACAGTTTACTCGTGCTTGCAGAAGGTCTTCCAGCGGGGTCTCGCTTGTGTGCTTATACACCATCAGGAATACAAGCCGGTCGGGGAGTAGTAGGTAACGACGGTAAATGCGGTTTAACGCTGTGGGGAGCCTCAACTGGGGAAAGTAAACATCCTTATCCGCCACCTTATCCGAATGGTTTCTGTGAAGGTGAATCTATTTTAATCAAAGCATCCACTTCTAAGTTGCGTCAGGTGTTAACACCTGACGCAACGCTTAACCTCGAGTGGCTTGTCAGCTCAGATACACAGGGTGATTGGAAGGCAGACGGCTGGGGTGTTGCGCGAGTAACAAACAGCGCAATTCCAATCGAATTTGGCATCCATAAGACATACCCTAATCCCTTTAATGGACAATTACGAATCGAGTTCGCCATTGAGACACAAGGCAGTACAACTCTCAAAGCTTACGATTTAAGCGGCAGGGAAATCACCAATATCACAAGCGGTGTTTTCAAAGCAGGCATTCATTCGACAATCTGGAATGCTGAAAAACTCCCCAGTGGTATGTACATAATAAAGCTGTCGTCTTCAATGCAGACGCAGGCTATGAAAATAGTATTGGTTAGATAAAAACAGATATACATCCCCACTAAAAAGAGGTAATAATGAAAACCACAAAAGTAGAATCTTCTTACTACCAGATAAGACTAATTCTACTAATCGTGCTGTGTATGCTTCCTACAGTCGTATTCGGTCAGGCAGGCACTGCACTCAGTTTCGACGGTAGGAATACTTACGCTCTTATCCCTCGAAACGATGTTCTCAATTGCGAGAACATAACCCTTGAAGTATGGATAAAACCGCAACAGTGCATAGCAGGGGATCGTTGGGATTCTATACTGAACAAACCCTATACCCAGCATGCTGCGCCTCATTATCAATGGCTTCTATCGAGACATCAGAATGGAAATGCAAATATGATCTTTACCATAAATGGTCAAGCATCAAACGCTCGAACAGAAGAAGGATTAGTCGATCTCAACGAGTGGTGTCATCTTGCCGGCTCTTATAATGGTGAAGTTATAAGGATATATTTTAATGGTGAACTCGCCGGAGAAACAGATGTAGAAGGTCGCATAACAGGTTACAATACGGATTTATCCTTCGGGAGACTCGGTAATGTTGCTGTAGATAAATTCAACGGCATTATAGAAGAAGTCCGCGTCTGGAACTATGCTCGTAATGAAGAGCAAATCCAGCAAACGATGAATGTGGCTCTAATTGGCGATGAAGAAGGGCTCATCGGCTACTGGAAATTCGATGAAGGTGAAGGACAGGTAATTACCGATAGTTCCCCCGAAGAAAACAATGGCAGACTTGGCGCTAATAACGGTCAGGATGCTGCCGACCCGCGCTGGGTGGAGTCCGATGCGCCCATCTATGGCGGCACCGTGAGCTTCTCTGCTGAATTCATTGAGTTTGGTCCTATACCACAGGATAGAGAGCGGGAAGCTCAACTCGTGATGTCAAACACATCCGAAAGAGATGTGGATTGGTATAATGTGGAATTCACGCTAACCAATATCGGCGAAGACCCGAACTGGCTGGGAATTGAACCGGAAGAAGGGATTATCGAGGTTGGTGATGAGGCTGTAATTACCTTAACAGCGTCAACTAATGAACTCGATCCCGGTGAGTATGAAAGAACGATACGCTTTGAAGCAAACGCTGCAAATGTTCAACAACTGGATATTCCTGTTACTATGATAGTTACTGAAGGAGCAGGCAGGCTTTATGGCGTTGTTACCAATGCGGAAACTAACGCTCCAATTGAAGGAGCATTGATTCAAGTTATTGCGGATTTTGATTTGAGTACGACCACTGACGAAGAAGGCAGATATGATTTCGAAGAAACACCAACCTATACTTATCATCTTTTGGTTACCGCCGAAGATTACCTACCAATAGAAGCTGAAGAGGTGGAAGTTGGTGCTGATGAGGAAGTCGAACTGAATTTCGAACTCTTGCACAGTGAGTTTATTCCTGATCCTGTAAGGATTGAAAGATCACTCGCGCCGGATGAAGAGCTTGAGGTTGCTCTCAATATCACAAATAATGGCAACGGTCCCCTGACCTGGTCGGTGGAAAGGATATTCCCCGAAGGCGGGCAAGCTGAACCGTGGGAATTGCGAGAAGACGTTAATGTTCAGGTGATGTTTGAGGATAATCAAGTAAACGGTGTCGCTTTCGCTGAAGGTCATTTCTATGTCTCAAGTGGAAATAACAGAGAGGATGTTAATAAAATTTATGTACTCGATTCAGAATTTGATCCTGTCCGTCAGTTCGACCAGTTCCACGAATCCGATTACGGAATGCGCGATCTGTGCTGGGACGGGGAACTGATCTGGGGGGCTGACGAAAGCATTATTTACGGCTTCACTACCGGAGGTCAATTAGTCACATCTATTGAAGGTGAAGCTTCATCTTACCGCAGTCTTACCTGGGATCCCGACCACAACCTGTTCTGGTCGGCAAACGTCACATCCGACATATTCGCCACCAATCTCGATGGTGAATTAGTTCGCGAGATCGAACGTCCTGGAGATGTTCGTATGTACGGTCTTGCCTACTGGTCAGACGATCCGGATGGTTACAACCTTTATATCTTCTCAAGAGGCGAGGAAACCGACATCCAAGTCAGCAAACTCAATCTTGAGAACGGTGATGCAATCATGGTAACTGAGTTCGACTTCAACGAAGGTCGTCCTGGTGGTATCTGTATAACGAACAGATGGGATCCTTACAGTTGGGTATTGACGGGTATCGTCCAGAACGACGATCACCTCGCGATATGGCATCTCGAATCACGCTCCGACTGGATGATCCTTGAACCGGTGGCAGGCGTCATCCAGGCTGACGAGAGCGAAGACCTGACTGTAACACTAAACAGCGAAGGTTTTCCTGGACAAACCGACCTGTCCGCTGATCTGCTGTTCACACACGATGGTGTTGACGGTAGTTATGAACTGCCTGTCGCATTATCGGTTACGGGTGTTGGCGGAATGGCTCAACGAATGCTGTCTTTGAATATAGGCTGGAACCTGGTTTCGGTCAATGTAGAACCTGAAGAAAATGACATACCTGTCCTGTTTGAACCATTGGTAGAGGAAGACTTATTGATAATAATTAAGGATCAATACGGTCATTTCTTCGTGCCGGAATATGAATTTGGTCAATTCTTCTGGCATGGAACAGAGGGCTATTTGATTAAAATGGCTCGGCGCGCTGAACTGCTTATCGAGGGTGAGGTTCTTGCCTGGGATACAGAGATTGCACTGGAAGACGGTTGGAATATGGTATCATATCTGCCTCGTGTAGAGGTTGAAGCCGTTAGCGCTCTCAGCAATCTTGGAAATGCATTAGAGCTTGCCAAAGATGGTCTTGGTCATTTCTACATACCGGAGTGGGAGTTTTCAAATATAGGCTTGATGCGCGAAGGTCAGGGCTATCAGTTAATGGTTGATGGCGACGTTGTACTTGTTTACAACATTGATGATGGTAGATTGATGTCGGTTGAGCATAGTTATACAGCAGAAGAGACTGCTTGGTTGAATGCACAACCTATTAGCAATTCTTCGTTCAGCTTATTATTGCTTGCCGATGGTTTGGAAGCTGGCGCTCGTTTGGAAGCATACACCCCTTCAGGAGTACTTGCCGGCAGGGGTATAGTTGATGCAGGCGGCAGATGTGGTATGTCATTATGGGGAACATCTACCGGGGAGGGCGGACATTCCTGTCCGCCACCTTATAAGAATCCAACCGGTTTCAATGAAGGTGATCCCATTTCAATAAAATCATCCGATTCCGATCTTTCCCTCAAGTGGCTCGATGGTACCGATCAACCCCTACGCGGTAGTTGGACAAATAACGGTTGGGGCGTTGCACGAGTCACAAATGAAGCCATTCCAATCGAATTTGGTATCCATAAGACATACCCTAACCCCTTTAATGGACAACTACGAATCGAATTTGCAGTTGAAACAAAAGGAAATACAACCCTCAAAGCCTACAATTTAAACGGTAGAGAGATCGCGAATATCACGAGTGACATTTATAAAGCAGGTCTCCATTCAACAATCTGGAACGCTGAAGCTCTACCGAGCGGTCTCTATATAATCAAGTTATCATCAAAAAATCAGATACAAACAAAGAAAGTTGTTCTGGTGAAATAATATCTAACCGCAGATTACGCAGATTTAACAGATTATTACTTTCGCATTTTCGTACCTTTACACTTTCGCACTTAAAAAAAGAGGTAATTATGAAAACCTTTATTTATCTATCGCTTGCAGGATTACTGTTCCTGCTATTACCGCAATTGACCTATGCAGGTTATGCGCTGGAGTTCGACGGCAACAATGACTATGTCAGTCTCGATCACGACGCTGTTAATGGTCTGTCAGACTGCACAGTCGAATACTGGGTCTATATAGTCCGCGAAGATGCAGCGGCATCGATTATCTCAGGTGCAATAAATGATGCGGGTAATAACGAATACTTGCATTTTTATGACTTTAATACTGGACTTCGACCACATATTAAAGGACAATCTGCAGAAAATGGAGTCCGTTTTCCGTTAGGGGAATGGTTTCATGCAGCGCTGACTCGAAATGGCAATGGTCAATGGATCGCTTACTTTAACGGTGAAGAAGCAGGTAGAGGAAATCTTCCACGCGGAGCGCTTGTTATTGCCAATAATGGTCTTGTTCTAGGACAGGATCAGGACGCCGTTGGAGGCGGTTTTGATCCTAATCAAGCCTTTCGCGGTAAATTGGATGAACTCCGTATCTGGAATTTCATACGCTCCGAAGAAGAGATCAATACCACACTGAATTGTATGGTCAACGATGACGAGGAGGGACTTGTCGCCTACTACCGCTTTGATGAAGCGGAAGGACAGGTTCTAAACGACCTCACCGAAAACGAATTTAACGGCAGACTGGGATCAAATGATGGTGAAGACAATGCCGACCCTCGCTGGATTGAATCGGATGCTCCTGTTTATGGAGGAGTAGCAGAATTCTCTGCTGATTTCATTGCTTTCGGACCGATTGCTCAAGGTGAGTCAAGCGTTGAATTCAAAATTGCCAACACATCCGAAGATGACGACGAATGGCATTCTATTGAGTTTACATTGACCGACCTCGGTGAAGATCCGGATTGGCTGGAAATTGATCCGGATGAAGGCGTTATCGAAGTTGGCAACGAAATTGCTGTAACCTTTACAACTTCTGCGGGTGAGCTTGATCCTGGTGAGTATGAAAGGACGGTGCGCTTTGAAGCTAATGCAGCAAACATCCAGCGAATGGACATCCCGGTTTCGATGATAGTAGTCGAAGGTGCAGCCCGGCTATTCGGTACGGTTACCGATGAGGCTACCGGCGATCCTATTGAGGGAGCGCTGATCAGAACCGTTGCGGACTTTGACTTCAGGCAGGTTACCGATGAAGATGGACACTACGAATTTGAAGATATGCCTGTCTTCACTTATCACCTGCAGGTCACTGCCGATGATTACCTGCCGATGAATGCTGAAGAGGTTGAGGTCGGCGCTGACGAGGAAATCGAATTGAACTTTGCGCTGCTTCACGGTAATTTCATTCCTGATCCTTTGCGTATAGTACGATCACTCGCGCCGGATGAAGAGATAGAGGTTAACCTCAATATCACAAACGACGGCAACGGACCGCTTACCTGGTCGGTGGAACAAATATTCCCGGAAGGCGCTCAAGCTGAACCGTGGGAATTGCGAGAAGACGTTAATGTTCAGGAGATAGTTGAGGATAATCAAATAAACGGTGTCGCTTTCGCTGAAGGTCATTTCTATATTTCAGGTGGAAATAACAGAGAGGACATCAATAAAATATATGTCCTCGATTCTGAATTTGAACCTGTCCGCCAGTTCGACCAATTCCACGAATCCGATTATGGAATGCGAGATCTTTGCTGGGACGGGGAACTGATCTGGGGAGCAGATGAAAATGTCATTTACGGCTTCACCACCGGCGGTCAGTTGGTCACTACTATCGAATGCGAGTCTCGGGACTACCGTAATCTGACCTGGGACCCCGACAACAACCTCTTCTGGTCGTCAAACGTAACATCCGACATTCTCGCCGAAAACCTTGACGGTGAGGTTGTCCGTGAGATAGAACGCCCTGATTGCCGTATATATGGTCTTGCTTACTGGTCGGATGACCCGGATGGTTACAATCTGTACATCTTCTCAAGAGGCGAGGAAACCGATATTCAAGTCAGCAAACTCAATCTTGATAACGGTGACGTGGCAGTCCTTAATGAGATTGATTTTGAAGGTGAACGCCGTCCGGGTGGCATTAGCATCACAAACAGATGGGATCCTTACAGTTGGGTATTGACAGGCATCGTTCAGAACGACGATCACCTCGCTATATGGCATCTGGAGTCAAGAACCGACTGGATGATTGTTGAACCGGTGGCGGGTGTCATCCAAGCTGACGAGAGCGAAGACCTGACAGTAACACTAAACAGTGAGGGATTCCCTGGACAAACCGATCTATCTGCAAATCTGTTGTTTACTCACGACGGCGTAGATGGCAGCTATGATCTGCCGGTGTTGTTATCGGTTACAGGAGTCGGTGGAATGGCTCAACGGATGCTTAATATGAATATCGGCTGGAATATGGTGTCGGTAAACGTTCAACCGGATGATATTGATTTCCGTGACCTGGTTCAGCCGCTCGTAGATGAAAACTTGCTGATACTAATGAAAACAGGAGACGGTCGCTTTTATTATCCACCTGGGGGATACTGCGATATTGAATTTTGGGAAGGTGCAGAAGGTTACCAGGTATTAGTAGCTCGCGATGCAGGTTTGCTCATAGAAGGCGAGGTCATCCCATGGGACAGCGAGATCGAATTGGAGAACGGTTGGAATTTGATCTCATATTTGCCGCGTGTTTCGGTTGATGCAGTTAATGCGTTGAGTAACATTGAAGACGTTTTAATAATCGCCAAGAATGGTCTCGGTCATTTCTATCTGCCCGAGTGGGAGTTCTCGAATATCGGCTTGATGCGAGAAGGTCTGGGTTATCAGTTGAGGGTTGACGGCGACGTTGAACTGGTCTACACTGTTGACG
>JAVCDD010000203.1 GCA_030765125.1 Candidatus Hatepunaea meridiana | reverse complement strand
TAATAAAACCGCATAATGCATATAAATGGAAATTCATATATTGTTGATTATGCCATGAATACAATTTCCATGACTGAAAACAAATCAATGATTACAACAGTTTACAAAAGGTGCGAAACTTCAGTTTATTAGAATAAATCATTGATAGATAATGATAAACCGCTTCATCACCAGAAAAAGCACGAAAGGAAAACGTGATAGCTGTGACGACTCGACAAAGTTTGAAAAATCGTTTTGAGAGGAACGAAGTAACGGAGCAATCTCCTCCTAACCCGCAGGGATTGCTCCGCTTCGCTCGCAAAACGCAGCTATTTTTAAAGGGAATTTTAAATAACAATCTTCGTGTTCTTGGTGTCCTTCGTGGTTATAAAAGTATTACAGCAAATGACTTTGACTTATCAGATTACTTTTGTATATTATAAACAAAAAACAGAATGAATACAATTATGATTCCACGTTATACTCCGAAGATAATGGAAGACCTTTGGGGAGAATGTTCCAAATGGGAACGTGTACTGAAGGTCGAACTCGCTGTGATTGATATCTACGCCGAAGACGGCATCATTCCCGTTGAAGTTGCTGCTGAAATTCATAGTCGCGCCGCTTTTGATACAGATAAGATTAACGATTATGAAACTGTTGTCAAGCATGACGTTATTGCATTTCTCCAATCAGTCGGCGACTCGTTAGACGATCTCAAACGTTGGCTGCATTTGGGATTGACGTCTTATGATGTAATTGACACAGCGTTGAGTATCGCTCTTACACAAGCCGGTGCACACATACTTGTTCGATTGGAAAATCTGCGCGAAGCGCTTGGCAAACAAGCATTGCTTCACAAGGACACATTGATGCCGGGCAGGACGCACGGCGTACACGCTGAACCGTACACGCTTGGTTGGAAAATCTGTGGCTGGATAGCTGAAGCCGATCGCGATATTGATCGTCTGAAACGCGCCATAGAAACCGTGCGCGTTGGCAAACTATCAGGTGCTGTCGGAACTTATCCCTCAATAACTCCAGACCAAGAGGAACGTATCCTTGACATGCTCGACCTCCTGCCTGATACAATCTCAACACAAGTTATAGCACGCGACCGTCACGCCGAATTCGTTACAACTCTAACAATGATCGGTGGGTTAGTGGAGCGTATCGCTCTCGAAATTCGATTACTGCAGCATAGTGAAGTTGAAGAGATATACGAACCGTTCAGCAAAGGACAGCGCGGTTCTTCTGCAATGCCTCATAAGAAAAATCCGGTTTCCGTTGAGAATATGTGTGGTCTGGTACGATTACTCAGATCTTATACTATTGCAGCTTTTGAGAACTTACCACTCTGGCACGAAAGAGACATTAGTCACTCTTCAGTTGAACGGATTATCCTGCCTGATGCAACTTCACTGACATATTATATGCTTGAGCGAATCACCTGGGTCATTGAGAACTGGATTGTCGACAAGGATAGAATGAGAGAAAATATCAACAATGACAGAGGCTTAATGATGTCCGGTGCGCTTCTGACTGCCCTTAAGTACGCTGGTATTGAGGATCAAGATATCTATCATCGTGTTCAACAGCATGCCTTGGCGGTTCGGACTGGTGGGCAAAGTTTGGCGGAACGTATAAGAGATGATAAGAAGATCATAGCAGCAGTTGGAGACAAGCTTGATGAGATATTTGATGAGGAAGCGGTGTTAAAGCGGACGGATATTCCATTTAAGCGTGTGGGGTTGTAGTTTTGCGATTCTCTTGAAAAATAGAATTATCTCACACGTATTCAATGTTTTGGAGTGCGCAAGCCATGCTTGCGCGGTTTACAATGCACATTATTACAACATAAGACGCAAGCATGGCTTGCGCACTCCAAATTAATCACCTGGTAATGCCGTTTTTTCATACTTGGTTGAGCTGCCTTCGACATTACGATCCCTTGAAAATTGGCGTTCTGAACGTATACTCATAATTCTTCCCCATTAATGATTCTGTTGAAAAATCAATCATTACAGGATTTCCTTCCCATTTTGTCATTCCCGCGAAGGCGGGAATCCAGAGTTTTTAAGTATTTAAAGCTCTTCAACCTGGATTTCCGCCTTCGCGGGAATGACAAAACGGGAAGTATTTCAACAGATTCATTAATCTTTCAAACTAAAAGACAAATATGAAACCTTATGTTACAGCAGAATCAATCAGAACCAAAACTGACGCCTGGTTGGAAAAGATATCACCATATAACCAGCATTATCTGAAACTCCATTCCGAAAAGGCAGCCTTATTAGTAATCGATATGCAATACTTCTTTCTGGACCCTTCTTCACCGACATATATTGACAGCGGTTATATAATCCTCTCGAATATCCAGAAACTCATCAATGCTTTTCGAACACTAAACCGACCTGTTATCTACACTCGGCACGTTCATCATCCTCAGAAACTCGATGCCGGTATTATGGAATGGTGGTGGGAAGGTATGTGTCTTGAAGGAAGTCCTGAAAGTGTGATTCATCGTGATATTGTTCCTTTGGCTGAAGAGAAGGTTATCCTCAAACATCGGTATTCAGCATTTTATAATACCGATTTAGAAACGATATTGCGCTGCCTTAAAATTGAAGATGTTGTTATTTCAGGTGTAATGACGAATATGTGCTGCGAATCCACAGCACGCGATGCGTATTACCGTGATTATAGAACTTTCTTCCTTGCAGATGCCACCGGTTCCATTAGTGAAGAGATGCATCTGGCGAGTTTACTTAATCTGGCGTTTGGATTTGCATACATAACTACAACTGAAGATATTATTCAACAGATGTGATGGTTTTAATTATTGTATTGTTGTATTGTTTCCTGAAAGCTGCCAGCAAAAATTATCCCGTTTTGCATTCCATCCTGAAGTTTCGGGGTTGAAACCTGATAACAACGCAACAATGAAACAATCAAACAAATAGGTTATGCCTTTAGCTCAGCAATGTATAAACTTAATAACACTGGAGTAGCGAAGCTTGCTGCGCGTCCACTTAATAATACCAGAGTAGCGCAGCTTGCTGCGTTTTTGCACGGTGGCGCATGCGTGTCTGCTTGCGAGCGCGCAGCAAGCTGCGCTACTCCGGCTGAGCTAAAGGCATAACCGATCAAACAATATAACAATACAACAATAAAGCAATATATCGATTTGATTTTGTTGACTGTTCAATAAATCTTTATTATATTAAAAGGTTACACTACGTATAGTCATAAAAATTTAAAGAGGTTCATTTCATTGGAGAAAAAGGAATTAATTTTAGAGGGTAAGGCAAAAAGATTATATACCACAGAAGACGAAGCCCTTGTAATCCAGGAATTTAAAGACGACGCCAGTGCATTCAATGGTGTTAAGAAAGGTTCAATTAGTAAGAAGGGTGAAATCAATTGTGCGATCTCATCCATCTTTTTCGAGTATCTTGAGAGTTATCATGTGCCAACTCACTTTATTCAAATCCAGGCGCCGAACGAAATGCTGGTAAAAAAAGTTGACATAGTCCTTATTGAAGCAGTAATGCGTAACATTGCTACAGGTTCGTTGGTTAAACGTCTCGGTTTCCAGGATGGCAAAGCATTAGATCATCCAGTATTTGAGATTTATCTAAAAAATGATGATCTCGGCGATCCATTGATTAACGAGTATCACGCTTATGCTTTGGGTATAGCGCTTCCGGATGAGATCAGGTCAATTTTCAGAATCACCGCAAAAGTAAACGCTATTCTGAAATCATTCCTTGAGCGACGCGGTCTCATATTGGTTGATTTTAAACTCGAATTCGGTCGAGATGAAAAAGGAGAACTAATCATAGCCGATGAGATATCCCCCGACACCTGTCGCTTCTGGGATCGTAAAACACATAAGAAACTCGATAAAGACAGGTTCCGTTTCGATATGGGAGGTGTCGATCAGGCATATCAGGAAATTCTGGAACGAATTAGTAAAATCTGATGCGCATGCATAAAGTCTCATTAGCGCCTGAAGGTGGGAGGATTATCACTATCAGCGCCATTCTAGTGGTTGTGGCGGTGATTTTTTCATTATTGACATTCGGTGGACGGGGATTATGGCTGCCTGCGATAACGTCTATATGGTTTTTAGCGGTAGTCTATTTCTTCCGTGATCCAATGCGAACAATTCCGAAGGGTGAAAACATCGTAGTTTCACCTGCAGATGGTAAGATTATTGCTCTGGATCATGCACTTAACAGCCCGCTATCTCCGTCCGGCCAACGTGTATCTATATTTATGTCTCCACTGAATGTTCACGTAAACCGAGCGCCCTTTAGTGGTACTGTCATACGCGCAGAACACCGGTTAGGAAGTTTTAAATCTGCTTTTAAACCTGCTGCAGCTATGGAAAATGAACATACTGAAATTATTATGGATACTTCCTTCGGTGAACTGGCTTTTCGTCAGATTGCCGGTTTTCTTGCCAGACGTATTGTATTCCATCCTGAATCTGGTGATGCATTGTCAACAGGTGAAAGAATCGGTATTATACGTTTTGGTTCACGAGTTGATCTCTTTCTACCGGATAACGTTAGATTCAGAGTTAACCTGGGAGATAAAGTCACCGCAGGTGAAACTATTATAGGAGAATTTACCAATGTATAAAAAAGCTATGCTACCAAATACTATCACTATTGGCAATCTGTTTCTTGGCTTCTATGCAATATTAGAAATCTGCCAGGGAAATTATACGAAAGCCTGCTGGTTTATAGTTATTGCTGCTATACTGGATGGTTTAGATGGACTGGTTGCAAGATTGGTTCACTCTGACAGCAAATTCGGCATGGAAATTGACAGCTTGGTAGACGTTGTTTCCTTCGGTGTCGCACCTGCGTTGCTGATCTATATGACAGTGTTTAAACCGTTAGGAATTATTGGTATAACACTTGCTTTCCTGCCTTTATTGGCAGGCGCATTACGTTTGGCTCGTTATAACCTTATATCCATAAGCTCTCCACAAAAAAAAGGATTTATCGGACTGCCGCTTCCCTCGTCTGCATTGGTTATTGTTGGTTTTTATGTATATATTCATAACCTGCATGGCAGTGTAGCTAATCAACCACTATGGTTCTCAATTATCCCTGCATTATCATTATTGATGATAAGCCCGATACCATACCGGCGAATGCCGGTTGTAAGGATTCACGGGTCAAAATATCCCTGGATAGGCGTCTCTATACTCATTATCACAGCATTTTTAATGATCTGGAAACCAGCTTATACGTTGTTTCCGTTAATGTTGACATACGTGATAACCGGACCTATTGAAATTTTGACAGTCCAATTACGGAAGTTGCGACCACAGCAAAGTGAAGATGACGTCCCGGAAACGTCCATTATATCCCCTCGTCAATCAAGCCGTCGCAGCCGCAGGAGAAAACGATGAAGGCACGCGTTTATATTCGACTTAAACCGGCAATACTTGATCCCCAGGGTAAAGCAGTCCTGCATTCCTTGCAACAATTAGGTTATGATGAAGTGAAATCGGTTCGGATTGGCAAATTAATCGAACTTGAAATAGATAATAGTGATCCGGATGTGATGAAGAGAATTCAGGAACTCAGCCACAAAATATTAACCAATCCCTTAATGGAAACCTTCGATATTAAGATAGATGAAGATGACGCTGCCTGAACGTAACACCAATCTTACAAAGCGTGTTACTCGCTTGGGTGTGGTTATATTCCCCGGATCCAACTGCGATAAGGATGCACTTGACGCTATTGGTCGGATCTGCGGTCAGGATATCAAGCCGATCTGGCATCGCGATACGAATCTGGATGACATGGATGCGGTTATTCTTCCAGGTGGATTCAGCTACGGCGATTATTTGCGCGCAGGCGCTATAGCCCGTTTTGCGCCTGTTGTTGAAAAGTTGATTGCTTTCGCTGACCGAGGTGGGTTGGTAATCGGTATCTGCAACGGTTTTCAGGTGCTCACAGAGACGAAATTACTGCCGGGCGCTCTAATGCGCAACGAGGGTTTACGTTTTATCTGTCGTGAGGTCTTCCTCCGAGTAGAAAGAACAGACACACCTTTCACACGAAACCTTCAATCAGGACAAGTCATCAAGTTCCCGATAGCGCATAACGAGGGAAATTTTTACCTACCATCAGATGAGCTTAAGAAGCTGGAAAAAAATCAGCAAGTATTATTTCGATATTGTGATGCTGAGGGAAACGTTACACCTAAAGCCAATCCTAATGGTTCATTGAACAACATCGCAGGAATAGTGAACATTAAGGGTAATGTTTTAGGCATGATGCCGCATCCTGAGCGGCGTTGCGACCCGCTTTTGGGGGAACCTGATGGAGTGGGTATTTTTGAGTCGGTGATTGATTCTATCAGATAACCTGCCTGGTTCAGAGTTCACGCTTAGCACATTTTGACTAATCCCTCTATTATTATAAAGACTTTACGCGCTGAAGCGCGCACTCTGAACGCTATTTTCCAAGGAAATTGACATGATCCCTGAGCAGCTACCGCAAGGGACTTCAGATAAAGAAACCGATAGCGAGCCTTCTTCATCGCTTATTATGAACTTCCTCTCTCACCTTGAGGAATTGCGAATCAGGCTTGTTCGAGCCGTCTTGTTTTTGGCTATTGGAACCGGGATATGTTTGATCTTTTCCAAGTACCTGTTAGAATTTATAACTCAGACATTCCCCACCGACGATGCCGCACATCTTGCCCTATTACAGCCTACTGAGGGATTTGTCGTTCGGTTGAAAGTAGCGTTTGTGGCGGGGCTATTTTTATCTTCACCTGTGTGGTTCAGCCAGCTATGGGGCTTCATCAGCCCTGCGCTTTATAAGAACGAAAAGAAGATAATAATACCGGTAGTAATACTGTCTGTATTTGCATTTATACTGGGCGCTGCATTCGGATATTGGATACTGCCTTATGCGACTGAATATTTCCGTTCGTTCGCTCTCGATGATATGACTGTAAATTGGTCGTTGGGGAAATACCTGGATTTTTCACTAAGGCTGTTGGTTGCATTTGGAGTTGTTTTTGAACTGCCGTTGATTGTCTACCTAATGGCTCGATTAGGGATTGTTTCAACGAAGCAGTTGCGTAAGTACCGCCGTTATGTGTTTATCGGTATACTGATCGCTTCCGGATTTATAACGCCACCGGATATATTTACTCAGGTTGTCTTAACAATCCCGTTGATAGTATTATATGAATTAGGAATAATTATGGCATCCATCGCCATTCGTAAAAGAGAAAAAACAGAATGAGCAGCTCGGAACTTCTTGTCGTTGCTGTAGCGGCGCTGTTATTGTTTGGTGGAAAGAAATTGCCCGAATTTCTACGGACGTGGGGCAGGATTATGCGCGATATTAAACGTAATTATTACGAGTTCAAACGCCAGATAGGATTGGATGAGTTTGATGATGTTATTAAGAAAAAGTAAGAAAGTGAGGAAGTGAGAAAGTGCGAACCTGTTGTCAGGGCGTCGTCCCTGACAGCCAGTTTTTCTTTCGCACTTTCTTACTTTTTCAACAATCAATCCCCTTCCTCGACAACACACCTTTATTAAAATAATGCTTTACCTCTCGCATTTCAGTCACCAGATCGGCGCGCTCTATCCATTCTTTGGGGCAATATCTTCCTGTCAGTATCAACTCAACATTATCCGGTCGAAGGTCGAATAGCTTGGCTACCTCTTCAGCAGTGAAAAAATCGAAGTGAACAGCAACGCATATCTCATCGAGGATCAGGACATCATAATCACCAACGGTTAGAGCCAGGCGAGCCCGATTGAGTCCTTGTTTTACGAGTAAACGCTCCTCAGTGGTAGGTTGACGTTTTTCGAGCACGTGCACGTCAGAGCCATATTTTTCAACCGTTATGAATTCGGATAGCAGCGGCAGCGAGATCATCTCACTGTAGGGGAAGCCGTCCTTCATAAATTGAATCAATAAGGTTTGGAGCCCGGCGCCAGCCGCACGCAGGGCAACACCGAGGGCGGCTGAGGTTTTACCTTTTCCGTTGCCGGTGTATATTTGGATGTAGCTTTTCATTAGTGATTGTATTATTCCCAAAGGGATAAATGTGAATAACCTACGCATTCCAGAAGGGAATGAATGTGAATAGCGGTGGGTGAAACCCACCGAACCAAATCCCAACTCCAGTAGCGACATTGAAGGGGTCGAATAAAACATCCTGTTTATCCTGCATATCCTTGTTAGAAACCAGGGAATTCAATCCGCAATCTAATCCCTTACTTCACCAACGCCGTCTTTGTCATCCACACCCCCTCCGGCGTTTTCATCCGGACAAGGTACAGCCCAGACGGCAAATGTCCGGCATTCCAGGTTAAACTATAGGAACCGGGTTTGATATTGTCGTTATAGAGGATTTCTACAAGCCTTCCGTTAAGATTGTAGACGGATAGTTGAAGGTTTGTGTTTTGACTGACATCATACTGTAGGGTTGTTACTGAATTGAATGGATTGGGGTAGACTTCATGCAAGGCAAATTTTCGAAGACTGTTCGGCTCTTCCGGCGCAGACAGCGCCACACCCGTTCCCGACAATTCAACCACTAAGTCCCGCCAATAAGTGTGAATTGTCAAAACACCGGTGTAAGCGATGGAATCTATCGGAGTAAACGTCACGGGAATAGATGCTTCTTCGTCTGGTTCCAGGGTCAGGATGTCATCAAAATCAACACTGAAAGCCACGCTGTCAGTTGTAATGTCCAACACTTCCACAGGCTGCTGACCTTCGTTGGTCAGGGTCAACTCCCATATCTGCACCGAATCAAGATGCACATCACCGAAATCATGGTCATCATCGGATGCCTGCAAATTCCAGGCGTTCTCGCTTAACTCATCCGGCTCGGTGCACACTAACCAGTCGCCGACGCCAGAGAAACCTCCCAGCACATATCCGAAATCTTCCATCAATATTAGAGAATAAAAATCATATTGACCTCCACCTACAGGATACAACGCGCTCCAAATGAATTCACCTTCCGAATTAACACGTGATAGGCGGACATTTTCCGCACCGGTGGATTGACCCATTGCGAATCCGCCATCCGGAGTTTCGACTACCACACCGAATATCGCCAACCTAATATCTTCATTGTTAGTAAATATCCGTCGCCATATCTCTTCACCCTCTGAATCGGCGCGGACAATCATTCCAAAGTGGGCACGATCGCGATATGATTGACCCACCATACAATATCCCTCCATCAGAAGTCTGAACCGCATCGGTTATTGTCTCAGAGTATTCCGTGCCATAAGTGTTGTACCATTCTACCTCCCCCTCGCCGTCTATCTTTACCGCATACATATCACCGGAACCCTCGCCGATGGAGGAGATACTCCCTGTCAACAGAAATCCTCCGTCAGCGGTATTGGTAATGTTCCAAAACGTTCCGCTGCGCTCAACTGCATACCCTCGCTCCCAGACTATTTCACCTTCTTCAACATCTATCTTTCTCGCCACGCTTGTTACGTTTACAACTACGATATTACCATCTGTTGCAAGTGCACAATCATAAATACTTAGAGGGATCTCATAATATCGTGCCCAAACCAATTCACCGTTTGAATCGGTCCTCACGATCATACCTCCAATCCCTCCGGGACCTGTACCGACTAAAACATACCCCTCATCAGATAGTTGCAGGACTGCATGTCCTTGTTCCGTCTGATGAAGCGTATCTGGAATAAGCGTATAAAACTCCCGCCATTCCATAGAACCAGCCGAATCCGTCTTGATGATTGAAAAATCTTGATCCCGACGATCCTGATCGCCGCACCATCCCGATCCTCCAATCGCAAAACCACCGTCACTCGTTCTGATGACTGACATCGGATCACTACCGTTACGTATTGCTCGTGTCCAAAGGGCGTCCGGTTGAGATAAGACAACAACGGGAATGAGAGAGAGAATGGCACAGACGGCTGTTGCCGTCTGTGCCTTGATTTGCTTTAGATTCATCATTTAATGAGTACAAGTTTTTGGGTGCATAGCTTTCCTGAAGATTCCAGACGAAGAATATAGGAACCGGTTGCTATCCCTTTACTGTTCCAGAAGGTGTGATGCGCACCGGCTATCTGTCTTTCGTTGAACAGAATTGCAACATCACGCCCTGTGACATCATAGACCGCTAATCTGATCTCTGCTGCTTCGGGAATAGCATATTGAATCTGAACCAATTCGTTGAACGGGTTAGGGTAAATGGCGGTCAGTTCAAATTCAGACGGCAGAAGCGTCTGCGCCAGTTTCTCTTCTTTCTCAACAAGCAGTCTTTCAATCTGCTCTTCGGTCTCTAATATACTTTGATGAATGGAACTGGCATCATCCGTGTTCATTAACTCGACTGTTTCCTCTGCAAGCAGAATATCCATTTCCACAAACAGCCGTTCGATCTCGTTAGGCGCTACCCTCTGTAGTCTGCGATATTCGGCTATTGCTTCCTCGTACTGGTCTTGATAAATGAGGCATTGAATAGCAAGATTCCGTGTTGTCCACCGGAGTGTAGGATAATTTTCTCTCAATCTGTTCGATAACTGTAGTAGAGTTGCACGTAAACGGTTCAAATCCCCGCCTCTTGCCCTTTCTGTGTGAAGTATGCAGCGAGCTGCAGCTGATGCCTGCGATGAAGCTGGTTCCTCAGCAATCCATCTGCCCCACTGCTCTCGTCGCATTTTTTCAAGTAATCATTTGAGTAACATGATCTTGCGGGTTTGGATAAAATCACCTGCTTCTAATCGCAGGAAATACATACCGGTCGGTATTCCCTCCCCTTGCCACACAGCCTGGTAGTGCCCTGCTTCATGACGCTTGCTAATTAGATTCTGCACTCTGCGACCGTAGATGTCATAGATGGTCAGGATTATATCCGATGGAACAGGTAGCGAGTAACTGATCTGAGTCTCGAGGTTGAAGGGATTGGGATAAACAGAATAGAGAGCATATTCATGCAGAACATTCGGCTCTTCCGGCGCAGACAGCGCCACACCCGTTCCCGACAACTCAACCGTTACATCTCGCCAATAAGTGTGAATCGTCAAGGCGCCGGTGTAAGCGATGGAATCGGTCGGAGTAAACATCAAGGGAATAGATGCTTCTTCATCGGGCTCCAAGGTCAGGATGTCCTCAAACTCAACACTGAAAGCCACGCTGTCAGTTGTAATGTCCAACACTTCCACAGGCTGCTGACCTTCGTTGGTCAGGGTCAACTCCCATATCTGCACCGAATCAAGAGGCACACCACCGAAGTCATGGTCATCTTCTGATGCCTGCAAATCCCAGGCGCTCTCGCTTAACTCATCAGGCTCTGTGCGAATCAGCCAGTCACCACTAGCGAAGCCGCCCAATACGTAACCAAAATCTTCCATTAGTAGGAGAGAATAAAAACGATATTGACCTCCACCTACTGGATATAAAGCGCTCCAAATAAATTCACCTCCCGAATTAACACGTGATAAGCGGACGTTATCCCCACCAGTATATAGCCCCATCGCAAATCCACCATCGGGGGCTTCGACAACCGTATTAAAAGATCCCAAAGTAATTTCTTCCTCATTGGTATAAATCTGCCGCCAGATTTCTTCGCCCTCGGAATCGGTGCGGACAATCATTCCAAAGTGTGCATGATTGCGAAGGGATTGCCCAACCAAACAATAACCGTCATCCGCTGTTTGCAATGCATTGGTGATCACCTCGTAGTATTCCGTTCCGTAGGTATTACGCCATTCAACCTCTCCATCGCTATCGATCTTAACTGCATACATGTCCCCAGAACCCTCGCCGATGGAAGTGATCGTTCCCGTCAATAGAAATCCACCATCGTTGGCTTTGGCAAGCTGATAGAGTATCCCGCTACGATCTACTACATAACTACGCCGCCAAACAACGTCCCCTTCCTCAAGATTTATCTTCGCGGCGATGGACGAGCCATTCACCAAAACAACGTTGTCTTCGTCAGCGAGAGCGCAAGATGAGAACGATGCAAACTCTCTGTAAGAGTAATACCTCGACCAAAGCATTTCACCTGCCGAATCAGTCCGGACTATCATCGCACCGCTTCCCCCAGGACCGCTTCCGACTAATACGTAATCCCCGTCCGGCAATTGTTTGATATCATATACCAGCTCATCTGCCTCTATAGTATCGGGAATAAGTGTATAAAACTCCCGCCATTCCACAAAACCAAGGGAGTCTGTTTTTATAATGGAATAATCTATATTATCACAATCTTGGTCGCCATTCCAGTCTGAAGTGCCAATCACAAAGCCACCGTCCCTAATCTGAATCGCTGCCATTGGCATACCACCACAACCGAGGTCTCGCGTCCATAACGTATCCGGTTGGGCATGGACAATGGCAGGAATGAGAAATAGCAGCGTACAGGCGGTGACAACCGCCTGTACGCTGAAGTGTTTCAGTAATATCATTTAATATATGTACCAGTTTTTGGGTTTCGGTCACGCCTGACGATTCCAGACAAAGAACATAAGAACCCGATGCCACACCTTGACTACTCCAGAATGTCTGATGTGTTCCTGCAGCCTGACCACCGCTGAACAAAACCGCAATCTCACGACCCGTCATGTCATAGACCACCAGCCTGATATCAGCATCTTCCGGAAGGGCATACTGAATCTGAACGACGTTGTTGAAGGGATTGGGGTAAACTGCTGTCAGCTCAATCTCTGATGGCAGGAGCGGCAGCACCTGTTTCTCTTCCTCCTCTGCAAGCAGTCTTTCAATATCTGCTCTTCGGTCTCGGTGATATGCTTATGAATGGAACTGGCATCATCCGTGTGCATTAACTCGGCTGTCTCCTCCGCACACAGGATATCCATTTCTAAAAACAGCCACGTAGCCTAGTTTCTCCGAAACCTGGGGAATCAATCCGCAATCTAATCCCCTACTTCACTAACGCCGTCTTTGTCATCCACACCCCTTCCGGCGTTTTCATCTAATCAATGTTACTTTCTGAGTAGTTTTGAATTCAGACGCCTCAAAGCGAATGATATACATTCCTGAGGGAAGGTCATCAGCTTCCCAGTTAAGCTGATGTACGCCAACCGCTCGTACCATATTGATAACGGTATCGACATATCGCCCGGAAAGATCATAAGCTTTGATTTCGACCGGGGACTCCTGTGGCAGTGAAAATTGCAGGGCTGTAGTCGAGTTAAAGGGATTGGGATAGGCGGGATTAAGTGTAAACAGATTCGGAAATGAAGGATCGACTTCCCAGATGGCATTGGCAGGATCGGGTTCGGTGCGAGCAAGGAATGCAGGACTACCGGTTAGGTGTCCTGCAAGCGCGTATCCACCATCCTGTAACATCACCACCGAGTGACATTCTGAGGGTCTCCGCATATCCCAGGTAGCTTCCCATATGGTTTCGCCGTCTCCATTCATACGTATTAGAATAAGGTCTTCGGGAGTTCCGGGACCGTCACCTGCTAATACAATATCACCATTCGGTAAAACTACGAGATCTCGAAATTTCTCACGATCTTCTATACATCTTTGCCAAAGCTCTTCACCCTCATTATTTACACGGATAACCAGCATACCAGTATGTATTCCCTGCGCTGTCCATCCTGCCATAACGAAACCGCCGTCAGGCATTTCACCAATTGTCACAGCAATTTCAGAATTAACAGAATCACCATAAGCCCCGGACCACTGCTCTTCACCGACGGAATCGGTTTTCACCAGGTAAAATTGTCCCCCGCCACCAAACGATGAAGTCTGACCCGTCAAGGCAAATCCACCGTCGGTTGTGCGAATCATGTCCCAGAAGGTATCTGTAGCCCTCCCTCCATAAACCTGATACCATAGCTCCTCGCCTTCCTCATCGACACTAAGCAGGTAACCGTCACGAGATCCGTATTCGCTGTAATCGTTCGTAGATCCTGCTGCATATACACCGTTGTTTTCATCAGGAAGAGAGGTTGTTAAATATGCAAGTAGCCCCCCATAGGGAAGCATCCAGAGAGAATCACCTTCCATGTTTATCCGCGCAATAAATCCCGATCCATCCGATGGTGTACGCCCATCGCCTACTAAGTAGATTGAACCTCCATCATCTGAGATCGAAACATCATAGGCATCCGAATTCCACCTGCCTGTATCGATCAATAGACGCTCCCACAACTCCTCACCGGTACTGTCAGTTAACAAAACATGGTAATCACGACGGCTTTCAAGTGAATTAGTACTACCGCACAAAACGAAAGTGGAATTCGAAATAGGTTTCATGTCATAACAAGAATGCATATCATAGTATCTAACCCACAATGTGTCAGGTTGGGCGATAAGTTGCGAGTTCAGCAGCGCCAATAATGACATTGACAACCATAGGATTAGTGCAGGGCGGCATAATAGCCGCCCTGTAATATTTACGTTCTGTTTAACAAAAACCATCATCTGATCAATGTTACTTTCTGAGTCGTTTTAAATTCCGAAGCCTCGAATCGGATGAGATACATTCCTGAAGGAAGGTCATCAGCCGTCCAGTTTAATTGATGTACACCTGCCGCATGCACTATATTGACAACGGTATCGACGTAACGCCCGGAAAGATCGTAAGCTTTGATCTCAACCTGCGACTCTTGAGGCAGTGAGAATTTGAATGATGTCATCGAATTGAAGGGGTTGGGGTAAGGTAAATGAAGCGTAAACAAACTTGGAAAGGAAGGATCGACTTCCCATATTGCATTGACCGGATCGGGTTCGGTGCGTGCCAGGAATACAGGACTACCGGTTAAGTGTCCAGCAAGCGCGTATCCTCCGTCCTGTAACATCACCACCGAGTAGCATTGTGACCGCCCAGGCATATCCCAGGTAGCTTCCCAGATGATCTCGCCGTCTTCATTCATACGTATTAGAATCAGGTCATGCGGTGTGCCGGGACCATCACCTGCCAACACAAAATCACCATTTGGTAAAACTACGAGATCTCGAAATTTCTCACGATCCTCGATACATCTTTGCCAAACTTCTTCCCCTTCTTCATTTACGCGGATAACCAGCATATCAGTATGTATTCCCTGCGCTGTCCATCCTGCCATAACGAAACCTCCGTCAGGCATTTCACCAATTGTCACCGCTATGTCAGAATTAACAGAATCACCATAAGCACCGGACCACTGTTCTTCACCACGTGAATCCGTCTTAACTAAGTAAAACTGTCCCCCTCCACCAAACGATGAGGTTCTACCAACCAATGCAAATCCACCATCCTGCGTATGCACCATGTCAGAAAAGGTGTCGGTTCCTTCTCCTCCATAAACCTGATACCATAGCTCCTCACCTTCCTCATCGACATTAAGCAGGTAACCGTCGCGTGATCCGTATTCGTTGTAATCGTTCGTAGATCCTGCAACATAAACACCGTCGTTTTCATCAGGGAGTGAGGTTGTTAAATATGCAAGTAATCCCCCATAGGGAAGCATCCACAGGGAATCACCCTCCAAACTTAATAGAGCGATAAATCCCGAACCATCAGATGGAGTACGACCTGTACCGACCATGTACATCAATTCTCCATTGTCTGACAATGAAATGCTGGAAACATGACTATTCCATCTACCTGTATCAACTAAAACACGGTTCCACAATTCCCTGCCGGCAGTGTCGGTTACTACCAGATGGAAATCTCCTCTACTCTCGAGAGAATTTGTACTTCCACCCAACGCAAATGATGTGTCTGAAACAGGTTTCATGTCATAACAAGAATGCATATCATAGTATCTAACCCACAATGTATCGGGTTGAGCGATAAGTTGCGAGTTCAGCAGCGCCAATAATGACATTGACAACCATAGGATTAGTGCAGGGCGGCAAAATAACCGCCCCACATAAATCATTATCTGTTTGAGAATAGCTATCATCTGATCAATGTTACTTTCTGAGTAGTTTTGAATTCAGACGCCTTGAACCGGATGAGATACGTTCCGGAAGGAAGGTCATCTGCCGTCCAGTTAAGCTGATGTTCGCCCGCTGCCCGCACCTTATTGATAACGGTATTTACGTAACGCCCGGAAAGGTCATAAGCTTTGATCTCTACCAGCGCCTCCTGAGGCATTGAGAACCGCAGGGATGTTGTCGAGTTGAAGGGATTAGGATACGCTGGATTAAAGACAAAAGACATTGGAACATTGGGATTAAGTTTACTTTCCCGTCCCTCGTCGATGGTTTCCAGCATATCTTCCAGAACTAAGATTCTCGCCAATCCATTACCGGTTGCATCAACGTGGTCTTCAAGCGTGTTTTCAATCCAGAGAATATCCATCTCCACGCAGAGACTGTCGGACGGATAGGGAGCTTCATTGAGCAGACTTCTTAGTTCTTCTATTGCTCTCTCCGGTCTGTTATCATAGAATGCAGCGAAACAGGCGCGCTTTCTCGCCGACCAACCAAAGTAGGTTTGGTCTTCTGCGTTTCTTTCGGCAACCTGGAGGCAACGCGATCCGAATTCATCCCAGTCATCGTTTAAACCGATGTAACACGACTGAAGTTGAACAAGTGCAATGCGTTTGGTGGCAGTGTAATCCCCATCTATAATGAACCGCCAGTAAAGATCGATGGCTCGGGCATACTCGCCTCCTTCGTGCAGCATTCTTGCATATTCGAAATCCTCAAAGCTGTCGGGTATCGGCGGTCCGTCATCAAGATAAAGATGCGATGTGTTAGTAGTGTTGAGTTCACCTGCTCCATCCCACCAGAAATGCGCCTGAAGCATTTCATCATCCTCATCATCCCAGTCTTCAGCACCATGCCAACCATCTCCCAGATGACTTCCATCTAAAGTGAGAGCATCGGGAGCAGTGTCATCCTTGGATATGAATTTCCCTAATCGATCACCTTCTCCCTGACCTTCATCATCAATATCCCAAAGGTTTGTGGGACCTAACTCTGGCGCTGATCCATTCCGAACACGAATTTCCGCACCAAGGTAATCGTGATTCTGGTCTAAGCTTTGACCATTATTGTAAACCAGGTTCGGAGTATTAAAATTCGGACCCTCATTGAGAGTTATAATAGCATCACTGTACAGATAAAATCCATAACCGTAGTTTAAGGAGACTTCGCAGGCGTTAAAGACAGCGTTACTACTTTTAACTCTCACTCCGCATTCATATTGATTCGTGCCGTTATCGGTGATTGTAACCTCATTGAATTGACTTGCCTGCGCGGGGGTGTTGTAGGCAATATATACACCGACGAAACCGGCTTCAGTGATTTCCGTACGTTCACAAATCAACTGAATTGGACCATACAATCTGATATTGCTGGAACAAGAACCTCCGATATAACAACGATCCACTCTTACTCGTGAAGCTGACGGCAGCGATGGATCGTATAAGCGCACGTTGTAGTGCCCGTTCAGAATAGTGCAGCCATCAAGAGTTGATTCACGGTTGGGATTATAAAAGTAAATGCAATCCCAGCAATCTTCACCTGGAAAATTAGTGAAGCAGATGCGACGCTCATCCTCTTCCCAGCCGTTGGCGGTTATCCCGCCGTAAACCTTGATCAAAGCATCCTCATATAGGAAGAAAGCCGTGTTAGGATTGATTGTCAACATATCACCACTCGTAACTGTCAGGTTGTCTATGACTTCATAATCATCCGCTTCCAACTCGGTATCTTCAGTGATGTCAACATCGTTAATAATGTTGTAATGATGGTGGTCTAATATACCGGCGGTATATCCTCCTCCGGTGCAGCCAAAGTCTGCAAACTTGCGTACTCGATTTCGTTAATTACTGTCGTATCGCCGAATACAGCAATTTCCACCTCCTGAAGGTATTCGACATCCGTAGCAGCGTTAATGCAAGGTGAAGTCCAAAGCAATCGCTCTTCCGGATCTTCACCTCCGTTAAACTGTGGATCCGCGAGGATATTGCCATTATCTACTTCAGGTTCGGCGCAGTGCGACACCGGCGCATCGAAGAAGCAGTTGTACCACATGGTAAAACCGACATCTTGATCGAAGGCAACACTATTGGGAAGTTCGCTAAAAATGTTGAAGGAAATGCTCTCCTGATCAAGCCGAGGGTCATTGCCATCGTCAGTATTGACAATACTGACTCCTATCTGACTATCCTCGTCTTCATTTACGAGACAAAAGGTATTATTATAGATAACAGTTCTGCCTTCATTATCGTCGTCAAAATCGTAGTATTCCAAGCGCACCCCTGCTTCCTGCACATCAACGAAGTAGTTGTTCCTGATATGGACATCGGGCTGGTCGGTATCCTCCTCATCTGGTTCGTGTTGGACGAGATCCACACCGATATTCCCATTTTCAAAATAACACTTACGGATCGTAGCATGATCACTCCACGTTTCTGAATCTATCCACCCTTTAAGTGGACCACCCAGGAATTTGATGTGGGCTTCTTCATTAGCATTGAAGGTAGCTCCTTCAATGAGAACCTTAAGGCGGCAACCTTCAATCTCACTTTCACTTTCACCGTGCACGAAAATGCCACAATTAGTAGCATTTGTAAACGTGCATAGATCCATAATTCTTAAATCAAGTCCATCACAAAAGTCCATACCTCCCTCATAATCGCCGATCATCACTCCAGTTGAATTATTGTCGAAGTCAGTTGCGAGTATGTCTAATCTTGTGTACTTTTCGTAGAACAGTCTAATTCCTGCGGTCTCATTTCCAGTGAATTCACACCCACTTACAATTATATCTTTACTCCATTCTCCCTCAGTTAGATAGACGCCTATATTGTTATCAACAAAATCGGAATTGATCAGATTGATTTCCGGTGTAAAATTCTGCCAGTTAGATGGTACGCCTAAAATAAGTAGTCCATTTTCCGTAGAATTCTCAATCCTGGTCTCGTTTTCAACATTACCAACATTGATCGAAAAAACTTCGCAAAATACCCTGTCCCCATCTATCTCAATACCATCACCGTCGTTGCCCAAATTCCCCTCACCGCCGATTGTGGATCCTGATATATTTACTGTAAGACTGGATGATCCACCATCGGTACCGGGTTTCACGACATGAATACCGTCCAAACCATTGCCCTGAACCTCAGAATCGGTTACTTCCAATTCCTTGCATCTTACACAATTTATTCCTGTGTGCCCGTTACCATTCACAGATGAGTTGTTTGTGATGAAGGTCCGACTGTAGGTATCAGCTTCCCCTGCATACGCTTTGTTTCGGATTCCGTATCCTCCCTCTTCATTACCTACTAATTCCGTACCGTTTTGATTACATGTCGAATTATCTAAAATAATCGTATGCCGGTCTCCGATCATTACAACACCACCGTTGTTGTCATCGTCTCCCCCGATGCCCTTATTTTGATTTGATTCGGATGCTCCCTCCAGACTTACTTGACATAGGCGTGCAATATAGGCATCCTCCGAAAGAGCCCAACTCATTATTTTGATTCCTGATTTGTTGTTTAAATTAGTGAACGAATTATCGCCCAATTTGATGGTGTCCTTTATACTGGCAATGCCGTGTATACCATGTTCACCGTTATTGTTAACGGTTGAATGATCGAGCACTTCAACAGTGGTTTTCCCCGTGACCTTGAGTTTTATACCGCTACGTTCTAGATGTACATCAGGATCTTCAGGGTCTTCAGGATCTCCAAAAATAATACCGTTGTGATTTACATGACTCTGGTTATCTATTTGGATTTTGTTTTTAATACATTCATTTCTAACGTTATCGGTAATAATCCCTTGGATCAGTATGCCATCTCCTCTGTTATTATATACATTTGACTGGTTATCAATCTTGATTTCATTGTCGTCGCTCAGGTATAGATTAATACCTTTACCCAGATTGCAATTTATTTCACAATCACCATTAACGGTTCCAATATTGATTTTGTTTCGATCCGAATGAGAGACATCTATACCATTAATTGAATGGTTAATTATTTGTGTTGAATTTTGTAGATTAATAATGTTATCGGAGGTCTCTTCCTCTTGCGATGTTCGGATTAACTGAATGCCACATTGTTGGCGTGGATCTTCACTTCCATCAATTATACAATGATCACAATCGATCCGGTTGAAACTTCCGCCTTTAATTGAAATACCCGTCGTATTCCTGTTAATATCGACATTTGAAAGATTAATCCGGTTCTGGAAACAAGAGAATACTAAAATACCGAGATCATTTTGATAAATCACGGATGCCTCGGTTACATCTACAGTATTTGCTGCTGGACAATCATCCAACTCTATACCGGCAATACCATTATTCCTGATTACCGTAGCTCCATCTATGTCAATGTCATTTCCGGAATGATGGTGAACTTGAATTCCTGAAGCAAAATTTGAACGAACTTCAGCGTTATTGGTTATAATTAGAGCGTTGTCATCACTGAATAATGAAATCCCATCACCGATGTCGTTGATGGGCGCGGGTTCAATTTCCTCTGGATCATCCCCTACAAGTAGGCGTGGTATCGTATAGCCTATCTGTTCTACGCTTCCACCTTCGATATTTACAGTCCAGTCATCTCCCTCAATGAATATCCCGTGGAAATAGCTATTCCGAATAATTGATGAGTTGAAGACAATAGTCCCACCATTGCCTGCTAACTTGATCGCGTAAGCGTCCCCCGGATCGGCATCCCATACTCTCAGTTGTCCATCGCCATGGGGATCATCCTCAAGGGTTGATTGTAAGTCAGCAGTTCCAATTAAATATTCAAAAGTTGTATTGATTATTGTGTGTTGCCCAGGTGACTCAAAAATAAAACCGCCTGCGCATGCCCTATCCGTCCAAGGAAGAAACGGATCGAGATGAATAATGTCCTCTTCATCATACCAAAAGAAGCGACTATAATCCTCATTGGGCCAGTCTCCGCCTAATGCATCATCAATAATGAAATAATCCGCCAGCCCGCCTAATACAAGCTCTATATTTTCTGGGTCTTCAACGTCTATGAACTCAAGAGGCCATGTTGTGAAAATACTCGGATCACCTTCAGCTTCTCCGCAGGTGAACGTAAATTCGTTACGGAAGACGAATTTACAGACTTGGGTAATACCGCCGCAATACCCATACCAGCCTTCTTCATCCACCTCTATTTGGCCTTCAGGGTCTTCCTGGGTTCCCGACGAAAGAGCAAACCAGATGGTGACCGGACCCTGATTATCTCCATCATCAGTGGTGATAACTAAATCAGCCGATGCTTCCCCGTCGAGGTCTCCAAAGATAAGATCAGACATAATGATGTAGTCCACATCATCAAAATAGTCTAATGGTTGAATTTGCTCCACACCCTCGGGTACATCACCCATATTATCTTCGATTTTGTTTTGATTAACAAGTGTGATCACTCCATTATTGCGATCAGCAAGATTATTGATCGCTGCCTGATCCAAAAGAAAGAACTGTCCGGCCTCCACGTTCTCCAACGGCGCTAAGCTTTCCGGCAATATTGCTGGCCAATTGACATGGTCATCCAGAGCGAAAGATAGCGATGCAATGAAGCACATGGCTAATATCAAACCCAGACCAAACGAACTTTTGTACGCTTTCATTGTAATCTCCTTAATTAAATGTTCCACGGGTCAATTTTTATTATAGAGTGGTATCCAAAGGGTCACCCCCGTGTCAGCCCCTTTCTTACTGTTACCGAGCGCTTTGTTTCAATGTTGGCAGACGCGCCCGATGTCTTTTTATTGAAGCGTTACCGCCTCAAAATAAAAATACCCCGCCAAAGCGCTTTGCTCGGACGGGGCATTATAAACTGACACCATCAATCCCAGAACCTACGGATCCGGGTCTTGTTGGGAAACTTCTGTATTTGTAATAACACTGAAACATCTTCTGCTCTATTCTAAGTAATGATTTACCACGACTAATCAAAAAACCTGCTACATGCTAATCTCATTAAGCAATATACACAATAGAAAGCAAAATGTCAAGGATTAAGCTGCTCTCTATAGGATATTATAAGTTATTTTCCTTAGCAAAGCGAAACCTCAACTCAGTTACGTAGCCCGGTTTCTCCGAAGCCGGGGAAATCATTCCGCATTCCAATCCCCTACTTCACCAACGCCATCTTTGTCATCCACACCCCCTCTGGCGTTTTCATCCGGACAAGGTACAATCCGGACATCAAACAACCCCCATCCCAGACAACCGAATATCGCCCTCCGTTCATAACTCCATCAACCAACGTCGTTACCTGCCTGCCGGTTATATCATAGACGTTTAGAGTGACTAATCCTGCTTGAGGCAGATTGTAGGCTATCCGGGTCTGTGAGTTGAAAGGATTAGGGAAGGCATTGTGAAGGGTGAAGGATAGTGGGAGAGGGTAATTGGTAACATCGTTGACATCCTTGTTTTCCTCGACTGTAAGATGCAACCAGGCGCTGTCACAGTTATCCTCGCTGTCAGCTTCAGCTATGGTAAGCATCAGCGAATCGACGCCAAACCAGTTTTCTTCTGCGGTTATGATTAAACGTTCTTCTTCAAATACACCGTAGATATGTTCGCCGTCGTCAACTGAAAAGGCAAGGACTGAATCCTGATATGCAGTAGGAATGAAGTAATCGTAGAAGTATTCTATGTCATAAATCAGGGAATCGCCTTCAATGAAACTGCTGTCGGGAAGAGGCAGCCAGGCGATCATGTCGGTGCCAAGCTTAACCAAATAGAAATCGTAACTATTTCCTACTATAAGATTACTTTTACCTGCAAGCGCATAACCACCGTCGGATGTTTGGATTAGAGAGTAACACACCTCATTAATCAATCTGCCTGAATTAAAGTTTTGTTCCCATATTAACTCACCACAGGAATCAACTCTAATTATATAAAAATCATCACCATTTCCTTCATCTCGTCTGTTTGAATACCCAGCCAGAACAAAATCACCGTTTTCCAACTGGAGCATGGAAAAACACAGATCATCATAACGTCTGCCATAAGTACTCGACCATTGTTCTTCACCATCTTCATCAATTTTAACTAAGTAGAAATCAACCTCACCTGCACCGTAGCTTCTTGTTCCACCGGCTAAAGCATAACCACCATCAATAGTTCTAATAATTGATTGGCAGTAATCATTGGCTTCACCACCATAGGTCTGTGTCCACTCGATTTCGCCTTCTTCATCTATCTTAATCAGGTACATATCGTAGCCACCTTCACCAAAGGAAGTACTCGATCCCGCCAGTAGAAATCCTTCATCTGGAGTTTGAACGAGGCTTCGTCCGAATTCAGCTCCTCTGCCACCGTACTCATCAGCAAAAAGCTCCTCACCATCTTCATCTATTATTACAAAGTAGTAGTTCCAGGCGCCACCCATTCCAATTAAAGCATACCGGTTGTCAGTAATAGGGATGATTGAACTAAAAAATTCTGAATCTCTGCCATAAGTTCGTGACCAGACTACATCTCCTTCCGAATCGGTTTTAACTATCCACCCATCTGAGAAGTCAGCACCGTAACTTTCGGTTTTGCCCGCGAGAAGAAAATCTCCATCTTCTGTTTGAAGAATTGCGGAACAATTTTCACCATCATTTCCACCATAATGTCGAGACCATAAACTATCACCATTTTCGTTAGTTCTCACAAGGTAAAAGTCCGTTTTAATATTTGGTGAAACACCATAACCTCTTTCTCCTGCTAAAGCATAACCGTTGTCTGGAGTCTGTATTACTTCAAGACATCTATCACACCATCTGCCACTGAAGATTCTATGCCATATAACTTGCGGTTGGGCATAGACTATATTGCATATTAAAATGAGTAATATTGTAAAGTTTCTGATCATAGTGAAAACATTATTTAAAATGCCATTATGCAAGGATACCGAAATTAATAACGTTGCAGTAGAATATGTTGTGTCAACGGTGTTGCCGCTTACTTTGTCAACACGATCTTAATATTCCTGGCATATTCTGCCGCTTCCATCCTACAGATATAGAGACCGGATGGCTTGTCGGTTCCTTTCCAGACCATCCTATAGAATCCAGCTTCTATCCTTTCCTCGACTAACTTAGTTACCAATCGACCCTGGATATTGTATATATAAATTAGAATATCGCTCTGTTCAGGTATTTGGTAGGATTATGTAATACCTGTCATCCACGTAAACAACACCGCCAAGCCTGTGGTCATCCAATAATTCACCGGCATTGTGTGAATTGCGCAATTCCCAATCAACAACATCACTATCATTAATAATAGTCTTTTCTGCAGACCAGTCCAGAAAGCCATTTCCATTGTTCTCAATTGTAAAAGGGTATTCAAACGAAGATTCAGTTTCCAAGGCAGGATTCACAGAACTGTCTGACAAAATAAACTCCGGGTGCAGGAGACTCATATTTATCTCAAGCCTGTCATCCTCTTCAAAATCAAGGATCACACTGGTCGAATCATTATAACCTTCTGCGGTAGTGGTTATGTACACTTCACCGAGCGCTATCGCCTCAGCAATTATCCAGTTACCCTCCTCATCCGCCTGCGTTTCCTCACAACGCGTTCTGATTGAAACGTTGGCTATTCGATCTTCTGTTTCAGCGTCGGTTATCGTACCGCTTAAATAGCCGAAAGGAAACTCAAGTTCTTCCATCGCTTCAGCTAAATCAGGCTGAGGACCTATATGCCCCTGATGTCCATTTCGGTTCTGCGGCGTTCCGGTCCCAACAAGGATATCACGGATTTCTTCAGCCGTAAGTAATATCTGACCGTCGGTTCGGGTTTTACACATTCCCTGCAGGCATGCAACTGCACCGGCAACAATGGCAGAGGCTCCGCTTGTGCCATTAAAATTCGAGGTGTACATTTGCCGGTGATCTTCATTGGGATAGAACAGATCGCCAAGTCCACAAGTCACTATCTCTCTGCCCCATGCCTGAAGGTCTAATCGCGAACCGTAGTTTGAGAATTCTATTCTCGATCTTGGTTCGCCATGATTTCCCGAAGGTGGCGCACCTGCACCAACGAATATTGCTACTGAATGTCTTCTCTCCGGATTAAACCTTCCTTCAAACCTCTCATCGTCCAAATCTGCATTAGAATTGGATGCAGGTTCAATAAATACTATTCCATTAGCTGTAACGGTTTCGATAGCGTCGAAGTTTTCCTGGAAATATTCCACAGGAACCTGGACATTGCCTGCCCGGGAAGCCCATTCACAAAGAATTATATCACCCTCGTCAATGGTATCGGAAGAGATGTTTATTGCGTCTGCAACAGAATGTAACATTGCAAACATTCCAATCGATGACTCCGGGCAAATACCGTTGACGCCATATTCATTATGAACTGCTGTCAATATTCCCCCATCGGCTGCTCCATGGTTGCCTACTCCATACACATCATAATTAAGGTAGAACAAAGCCTTCAGATCTTCGTGATAATGATCGTAATCTAGCTCGATGGTGATTGTTTTCACATTTTCACCTTTACCACCAATCTGCTCCCAGGCTGCAACCGCATCGATCCCATCCGGTGCTTCGTAAAGATATCCCTGTCTGTCACTGAAATCGGGGGTTTCAGGTGGGATGTCATTGCAAAGTTCATAATGAGCCTGAGCATACGCTATCTCAACGATATTTAGTCGGTTCAGATCGTCGATGAATCTTTCGGGATTTTCTGAAGAGTCGAGTATCACCCTGTAGTAGTTATTGAGGTCGCCAAGCTGCTTTCCGGAACGCTGTTGCCCGGTTTCACGTTCGGCTTCAAGTAGATATTCCGGGCGGCTGAAAAGACGAGTCAGGCTGGTTGTTTTGTAACTCTGCATCACACTGTTGAAGGGGGACATGTCATGACCGGACAATGACAAAAGCCGGTTTTCTCGCATACGTATCCTGCTGTCTTCGACGAATTTAACCGAAATGCAATATCGATAACAGTCATCGGACAGAACAGTATATTCCGGTTTGGGCGGAGTCCAACGGGGTTTCAATGCGGCATGGGCTATATTCAGGAACGTAATAAATGCAAGAATCACTATGATAGAGATATTACTCATAGCGCCTAAACGCAAAGCGGAATTAGTTGAGATGCGATTTGCTGATCGGGGAGAGGTAATCCAGAGTTTATAGTCATACTGAATCATTAGGCATTGAAATATTAAAGGTTCAAAAAGCCAAATCAAATACAAACTGTCACTCTACAGGCAAAACTTAAATATAATGAGAAAAATAGGTAAATGCAATAATCTAATTATTTCTTCTGTGTTTTTTTACTTGGATTATTTGTACAGATCAGTTACGTAGCCCAACACTCCGACACCACGACACTACAACACCTCGTTTCGTCACCTTCCATCACATTATCGTCACACCCTCGGGACCTTACCCACAAAGGCTTTGCACCCTCTCTGTGACGATGTGACAATGTTTTAAACACTGTGCATACCACCAAGCTTGGGTAGTGAGACCTTAATCAATTCCCTATCGAATTATCCTAAACGTACACCTCCGCAGTCTACCGTCACCCTTCAGAAAATAATCTTTTTCCTTCATTTCCGCACCGACACTCCACCAGAACTCTTCAGTCAGATACGGCGGGTGTTCGTAATAGGTAAACCTTGGAATACCTTTTTTTCGGAATTCATTTACAATAATCGGGATGCGGCTGCTATGACCTGTAATGTACCAGGGGACTCGATCTGAAGCCAGCGATACGTCACCGGGCAGCCACCACATTGAAGCTAAGGCAGGATCGGATCCTGCTGCTGCCGCCCATTCATTCAAGGCTGCATTCGTCTTTCGTTGTTCAAATAGAATATTATAAGAATAAAGTTGGTTTACAATTGATATTGCAATCAGCAAGACTATCACTAATCTGGTAGTAGGATAACGTTTCCACCAGCGATTAGTACGCACAGCGCCAAATATTACTATAAACGGCAGCGCCTGAAGAACGAAGCGCGGTCCCCAATGTACACCACGAAGAGTCGGTGTGATCAAAGCCATAATCAAGAAGTATAACAGTGGACCAGCCCAGAAAATCCGCCAAGAAACCGGTTGTTTTTTACTCTTAAAAGGTAATACTGAAAGCGCCGCAAACGGCACAACCCAGAATAGCCCACCTGAATTTATAGTGTAAGAAGCTCTATCACCTGCGGTTATCATCAGGGAAAAATATATTATCCAGGTAATAAAAACACCTGCCGCTAAATAATAATTCATTTTTTTTACTTTCCGCCAGTTAAGTGTTAACGCAATGATTAACAGCGGTATAGACAAGGCGATGGATATATACTTTGTTTTGAAACCCTGGAATGTTATGATGTAAAGGTTACTTGCGCGTGAAATGAAAGCGCTTAAATAACTACTTCCGTAGTGATTGTTAAAATTACTTGTTACGTGAAGAGGAATGAACGAGCCTGTCATTAAGTAGTTTATAAACAGGAATGTACCAAGTCCGATTACTAAACCAAAGAAATAGTATTTGATTTCATTTATATTCCGTCCAGTGTATTTCCAGAATACAATCTGGATTATCACCCAGAAGACCGCTTCGGTTCGAAAAGCAGTTGCCAGACCTAATAAAAGACCGGCGATTGCTATTTCCCAGGTTTTGGAAAACCTTTCATAGTTAGCGCCTTCCGGGTTGACAATTAGAAATGTAAATGAGAGTATCACAAACGCCATAGATATAGAATGTTCCCATAGCGTCATACTGTAAAAGAGAAGGGGGGAACCCATTGCAAGCATAAGCAGGAATAAACGACCATCTGTTCCTGGACGAAAACGAACCCACATAAACCAACTCGCTGCCAGACAGAAATATCCACCTAACAATGGTAAAAGATGCGGACCAACAGCTCCAAAAAGCGCATAGAAAATACCACAAAGTATCATAAATATAACAGGGAAAACCGGAACTTGTTTGTCCCCGTTCATTATACCAAAGGGAAATACTATCGGTCTGAAGCCACCTTTAGGGTCAAACTCTGCACCATCATAAGTGATTCCAAGCTGACCTGTCTCAGCAAAAGCGCGCGCACCCTGGAATTTGAACCCATTGTCTAATCCCCAGAACGCAGGCTTGGGAACTATTAACCACATTACAAAATAAAGCACAGCGATTGCAATCAAAAGCTGTGCTTCTTTTTTTCGTTTGGGTTGAATTGGTAACATCTTTTTTTAATAATTGGCTTTAGGCTTTTGGCATTAGGATTCTAAAGCCAAAAGCCTAAAGCCCAAAATCCTAATGCGCAGCAGGCCAGAAGAACCATTGTATCATATTGGTAAACATTTCATCAACAGAATTGTCACTATTGTCCAGGAAATAGAGCGGGAAACAAAATACAGCTAATCGATAACGTAATTCCATTCCCTGCCCTTCGGTGGGGAAAGACAATTTCTCAAACCTTATTGCGCAAGGTCGTAAGTGAGTTTCTGATGTAGGTTGATAACGGTAATCAACCAGGATTGTATCTTCAACCGACCAGGGTTCCCCGAAAGGATAGCTGATCTTTGCAATAGCTAATATATTACTACCAGACCGCCAGGCGTTGTTAGTCCAGCTCTGAACTTCACCAATAACGCCTCTTGAGATATTCTCCACACGACCGATATCAAGTATTCGGTTCTTCGGCATTTTAATTATGCAATCTACGGGAACAGGAGGATAATAAATAGTGTCGGCAAATACTTTAACTTCAGCTATATCATTATATACATCGCCTGATAAAGTATCGGTATATGATGTATAGTAGTAAACTGTTTCAGCGCCTTCTCCCGTAGCCATAATATCTACACCCGGAAGAAGAGCAAAATCCCAGGCGCTTTTACGGAAATCCCAGTATGTTTCAGATATTATTGTGGTATCAATCACAATATCAGGCATTTCACTGACACCAGCGGAAGCGCCTATGAAATCAGGTTGTTTGGATATGGATGTCGCTGCCGGACCCGCAAAGGAAGATCTGGCAAGACCTAAAAGTCTATCACCAATTATATTGTTTTTTCGCGCGAAATATCCTGTTACCCAAAGACGACCTCCGATGTTAAGGTAACTAATCAGGTCATCCTCAATATCTATATCCACACTGGCTAAGTTCTCTGAAAAAAGTACAATCAATTTAAATCTACCGAGGAAAGATTTAAATGGTTCTATTTCGTCAGAACTTGGTAAATGAACGTACTCAACATCACCAACAATCTGGCTAAGGCGTTGATATAACTCACCGATCTGCGAACCAGACACAACATTCCCACGTCCCTCATTAGCGCCTTCATCCTCTTTAGTAACATTAAGCAATAAAAGTTGTTGTTCAAAGGTTGGCTTGTAGACGTCAAATGTAGCAGTAGCTGGACGAACTGATTTCTCGAAACCATCATCTCTCACCCAGACGGTGAATATATAGTGTCCGGTTTCTAATCCAGCAAATTGAATTTCCTGACCGTTCGTCCAGTCGCTGGCAACCCATTCCCAGATTGTATCATGAGGAACCTTCTCTAAATAATAGCGGTATTCGAGAGGAATCGCATATAAGTCCGTATCATCACGATCTGATGATTTCCAGGAGAATCCTAACCCGGGCCAAGTATCAGTTATATTTTCCAGACAATAAAGGGTATCCGATATAGTTACATCGTTTGCATAGGCGGTATCGGGTGAACTCCACCATTTAATTTCGGGAACATAAGGCGCTTGATTGGAACGGCAAAACGTGCGATATATGACGTCTGAATATGTGTCTTTATCATCAATACATTTAATATAGAAAACATGCTCGGTGATTACACCTGTTTCGGTCAGTAGATAGACTGTATCGGATGTTGCTTCTGTTTCGATCCAGGCATCAGCCGGAATGAAATCTATATAGTAGTCAGGATCAGGAATGTCTGATGAAAAGATTATATCGGCATAGTAATATTTTTCTACGAAACCATCTGCATCGCGTCCTTTCCAGTGAATGACAGGTGCATAAGAAAAGGTGTCATTCTCAACAGGAACATTGACAAATTCTATAACCGGTAAATGATTTGATGTAGCTTCACCTTTTATATCACCGATAAAGTTATCGCAACTTCCCAAGACGAATATCACAAATATGACGAATGTAAATGCAAGTATCTGCCTGCAAAGAACGCTTTGTTTGTAGTCGTGGTTGCGGTCAACTACGACGGATTGATTAACCATATATTCCCCTTAATCTTTCAATTTCTTCATTCAGCTCACGACGACCCGCCTGTGTGGATACGTCAACCTCAAAAGATTCGTTTAAGTAAAGAACGATAATTTCAAGGCTTAAATCGAAATTACCCAGATTAAAATATGACATTGCCACTACCAGCCTGACATCCAGGAAATCAACGGTTTGTTCGTGGTAGAATCTCCAGCCTGATTGATCCTGCATCAGCGTTTCAGCTTGCAGGATGACATTTTCCCATTCTCCAAGCTGATAATTTACAAATAACCATCCACCTAAGGCATCAATAGGAATTTCATTATCTATCTGACTGCGCTCGAAGAAGTTAGCAGCATCTTCAAGGCATCCAGGAATCTTACCAGCAGACCAACCTGCGCCATTAAAAGCGTCGGCTAAGGTTGCATCCATATCAATCGCTGATTGAAAGGCAGCGAGGGCGGGGATATAATCCGCATCCTCGAAAAGCTCCCAACCCTGATCAACCTTATCCTGTGCTGTAGCTTCAGGTTCTGATGGACCCGTATCGCCATTACAACCTATAAGGACTGATAGAAAGATAAGAAGTGAAAAAACTTGAAAGACAATAGCATGAATTGATCTCCAGCTCATGTCCTTAGAAAGAGTTGGAATAAAATAATCCCGCATTTTTATCCTTTTGTATATATTTCCTTGAAAATAAGGTTCAGAGTGCGCGCTTCAGCGCGTGTTAGTTGTATCCCTCATTCTAAAGACCTTACGCGCTGAAGCGCGCACTCTGAGCTTTTACTTACATACTTTATTCTTTTATTTCCGTACAAGACGGAAGCCAAGCGTGTAGCTGAAGTATGATATACCACCCCGACTGCGTTTAGCAGATCGGCAAGATTCTGCATTGCTGAACCAGCTTCCACCTCGGAAGATATAATTATGGTCATCTCGTTCAACCCAAGCGCTTCCATCGTCTGGTGCGTCTGTATAATTGCTATGGTATGTATCTGCACACCACTCCCAGACATTACCGTGCATATCAAACAAACCCCAAGGATTCGGCTGTTTCTGGCCTACATCGTGTGTTTGTCCATCGCCGTTTTCACTAAACCAACCATAATCACTCAGTTGTTCATAGTCAGGGTCTTCCCCCCAAGGGAAACGCGTCTCATCATAACCGGCTCGACATGCATACTCCCACTCCGCTTCAGTGGGCAATTGGAATGGTGTGCGACGTTCCAAGTTGCTTATAAAGGACTGGACGTCATTCCAGGATACACGTTCAACCGGAAGATTATCACCTTGAGACTTTGATGGGTTTTCACCCATTACCGCCACCCATTGAGCCTGTGTCACTTCATACTTACTCATCCAGAATCCATACTCCAGAGTGACCTGGTGGCGCGGATACTCATTATCATCAGCATCCTGTTCATTCGGTTGGGCGCCCATCATAAATGATCCGGTTGAAGCCCAGGCCCCCGAAGGAATCCAGATCATTGAGATGTTGACTCCAGTATCACCAAGCTCAAAATCACGTTCCCTTGGCGTGGCATAGCTCCATACAGGACCCTCTGTTTCAAGACCATGACCATCATTGGCTACCACTTTCCAGTAGTAAGGCAGATATTCAAAGTCTTCAGGATCAAAGCTGGTTTCATCCTGATCGCTACTAACGCGTTCCATGTCTTCTTCCGATATGCCGAAGTATACTTCATAAGTCAACGGATCACCATACGGATCGCTGCATTCCCAACTCAGAACAACATCAATCGGTTGATCTATTGCTCTGTCTTCAGGAGAAGGGTTAAATGGCAGTTCCGGTGGCAGATTCTCAGCAGTTGTGAAGCTCCAAACTGCGCTTTCAATCGAATGACCATGATCATCCATTGCTGCTATCTTCCAATAGTAAGTCTGATCATACTCGATATCTTCCGGTTCATAATAACAGGTATCAAGGTTGCGTTCTACGCGTGATGGATTTCCCGTTGTACCAAGATAAACCTCATAGGTGATTAGGTCGTTGTCCGGATCACAGCATTCCCAGCTTAAACCAAGATAAATCATCTGGTCAGTTGCTTCATCAACCGGAGAAAGTACCGTCGGCGCTTCAGGTGGATGGTTGATTACAAAGTTCCAGACTGCACCTTCAGTGGTATCATGATTATCTTTAGCAATAATCCTCCAATAATAAGGAGTATTAACCATTAAAGTATCAGGAAGATTATAGTTCGTTTCATATTGATCTGCACTTATTTGGATTAATGTATCTTCAAAGGTACCGAAAAAAACATCGAAGATTAAAGTATCGCCATCCAGATCAATACATTCCCAACTTAATTCAACGTCAAGACTATCTACTATCCCTTCATCTTCAGGTGAAGGGTCGCTTGGCGCCTTAGGAGGTTGATTACCTGTCATTGAAGTAGTAAATCGCCAGATCGGACTTTCGGTAGAACCACCATTACTGTCTTCAGCTATAACCTTCCAGTAATAAGTCTGGCGGTATAATAGATCAACAGGTTCATAGCTATTCTCAGACTGTTCTTCACTGACCGTTATCAGTGAATCTTCATCTTCATAGATTCCGAGATAGATATCATAAGTCAGCGGGTCACCATCGGGATCAGTGCATTCCCAGGATAGAACAATATCTACTTCCTGCTCTTCTGCGCCGTCTTCAGGGAATGGATTTACAGGTAGATCAGGAACTATATTAAGGGTAGTAAAATGCCATATTTCACCCTCTCTGTAATGATTGTGGTTATCTCTGGCAATAATCTTCCAATAATAGGTCTGGTTGTACTCCAATGAATCCAGAATATAGGAGCTTTCAGTCTCATCACCGCTGACAAGAGGAGGAGATTCAGCAGTTCCAAAATAAACATCATAAGTCATCGGATCACCTTCCGGATCGCTGCATTCCCAGTCCAAATTAACGTCTATCGCTTGCTCTGATGCTTCGTTTTCAGGAGAAGGAGTAGTCGGTTCATTTGGTGGCTGGTTACCTGGTGGAGCGGTTGTGAAACGCCAGATTGCTCCTTCAGTCGTCAGATTATCATCATTAGCATCGATTTTCCAGTAATACGTTGTGCTATGTTCCAGACCTTCAGGGATATAACTTTGTTCTGACTGGTTGTCGCTAACTAATTCCAAGTCTTCAGATGTTCCATAAAAGACATCATAAGTTAATGAATCATCATCCGGGTCATTGCAATTCCAGTATAAAGTAATGTCTAATGCCTGATCTATAACGCTGTCTGCCGGAGATGGATCAATGGGGACATCAGGTGGTCGGTTGATGGTTGTGAATCTCCAGACTGGACCATCAGTCCTATGCCCATGGTCATCTTTTACAATGACCTTCCAATAGTAAATTTGATTATATTCCAGATCATGAAATTCATAGCTGCTTTCAGTCTTGTCATGACTTACCATTCTCGGAACTTCTGATGTGCCAAAGTGAAGATTATATGTTAACTGATCGCCATCAGGATCACTACAGTCCCAGGATAGTATTACATCCACATCCAGGTTTTCAACACTATCCGCTGGGGATGGATTGGATGGCGCTGCTGGTGGATCATTAGCAGGCTGAACAGGATTACCATTGTCATCATCGGAACAACTGCTAACCAGTAATGCAAATCCTATTAAAAAGATTATAGTCAAAAGAGATAAGTAACGATACATTAACTTCTTCCTTTTGTAAATGCTAAATTTACTTTACAATAGTAGAAGCGACACTCTTGTCGCTTACGCAATGTCTTTGAAATACGGAAGTTCAAGCGACAAGAGTGTCGCTTCTACTATTTTTCAGTTGATAAAACTAATATAACTGTGATTCGCTTTTTATTAACCACATACTCTCAGACAACCTGAGAGTGTCGCTTGCGCAATGTCTTTGAAATACGGAAGTTCAAGCGACAAAAGTGTCGCTTCTACTATTTTTCAGTTGATAATACTAATACAACTGCGATTCAATTTTTACTAACCACATACTTACTGAACCATTGCCATAGGATTCTGTAGATCCAACTAATAAAAAACCATTATCAATGGTTGGGTAAGCAATGATGCCCCAATCTTTTCCACTCCCCCCGAAGTTACGATTCCACTGTTTAAAGCCAAATTCATCCGTCTTGATTAACCACATATCACAATCTCTATCGCCATAATATCCTGCGGTCTCGCCTGTAATCAGAAATCCACCATCCGCTGCCGGTTGGACAGAATAACCTCTTCCGTCAGTGAACGTCCGACACCACTGCTCGTTACCTTCGGTATCCATCTTTATTAACATCACACCTAATATTTCATCATCGTCATCCACGGTGTCCGCCACAACAATATATCCACCGTCCATAGTAAGTTCGACACTATTGCCAGTACCATTCCCGAAAGTCCGACTCCACTGAATATAACCCTCACTATTCGTTTTTATCAACATCGTTCCGGCAATAATATATCCGCCATCAGGAGCGAGGTGAATTGTGAGACCTTTGCCATCACGGCTTTCCTCATCATATTGATCATATACCCGATTCCATTGCTGATTGCCGGATTCATCGGTTTTTATTAACCAGATTGCATTATTATCAGTAATATAGGAGTAAGTCGTTCCTATAATTATAAATCCACCGTCCAGGGTTGATTTTACGCAAGCCCCCCAATCTTCACCGCTTCTCCCGAATGTTTTCATCCATTGCAGACCTCCTTCGCTGTCTGTCTTGATTAACAAGACATCCCATCTTCCAGATCCATACGACCTTGTTAATCCGGTTATGATATAACCACCATCAGAAGTTGGCTGAACGCTTGAGCCTTTGTCTGAACCGTTCCCGCCTAAGGTGCGGCTCCATAACTCATTTCCTTCATTATCCATTTTTATTAAAAGGACATCATACTCTCCATCGCCAGAAGAACTTGTATACCCGGTAGCTATATATCCCTCATCCGATATTGGCAGAAAATCGGTGCAGATATCACGTTCGTTTCCGCCATACGTCTTGCTCCAAACGGGTATAGAAGCTGTAGATACTTCTGAGAATGTAGAATTACCAAAAGCATTATAAGCTCGTATGCGATAATGGTAGGTAGTTCCAGCTTGTTTATCGTTCAAAGATATTGATGTTATACCACTTCCCGGACTGTTGATTAATGTAAAATCACTGGTATCGTTGACGCTTTCTTCAATGTGAAAACCATCCTCATTGCTAGAGTTTAAACTCCAGGAAATATGAACACCAAATGGTGTAACAGCTACTGCGGTTAGATTCACAGGTGTACGAGGTAATATAACCGCAGATACTTCTCTGGTATATACAGAATTTCCTATATTGTTATAGGATTGAATACGATAGTAATACGTAGTGTCGGCTTGTTTGTCATTTAAAGTCAGTGATTCAATATTATGATCTGTACTATCAATTACAGAAAAGGATTCGTTATTACCGATACTTTCCTCAATTATGAAACCATCCTCATTATTTGATATATCACACCACATTAACTCTATCTGAGTTTCTGAAACAGCAGCACCGGATAGGTCGCGAGGTGTACGAGGCACTGATGTCGTCACAGAGACTTCATTTGAATAATTGGAATGGCTAATGTCATCATAGGCAAAAACTCGGAAATAATAAGTTATACCAGCTTGTTTGCCACTAAGTATTATATTAGTGGTATCTTGGTCAATGCTGTCGAGATATGTAAAGCTCCTGTTATTATCAATGCTTTGTTCAATGATGAAACCATCTTCATCATCCGAGTCGTGCACCCAATTTATTCTAATTTCTGATTCCGAAATGATTCTTGCTTCAAGATTGTCCGGTTTGTTTAAAACAGTAGAAGTGATAATCGTAGCTTGGTTAGAGTGGTCAGAATACCCACTGGTATTGTAAGCCCTGACACGGTAATAGTAAGTCGTTTCCGGTTGTTTGTGTGTCAGAATTAGTGATGTGGCATTACGACCTGTGCTATCTACTATGCTGAAGTTACTATCGTCACCTATACTTTCCTCAATCTCAAAACCATCTTCATTATCCGCATTACATAACCATGATAAGGAAATCACCGTTGCTGATAATAATTGTGCTGTCAAGTTAGACGGAGCAACCGGCGGAACAGTTTCAGATGGCACAACAGGATTGTCGTCATCATCACAACCTATTAGACCAAACGATGTTAATCCAAATATTAATAGGATGGTTATAGTAAATATGCGCATTTATACACCTCAGTATTATGTGTAAGAATAACTAATGAAATTTTGTTGAGTGCTAATTTCGCGTAGGGATTAATCCCCGCGCTGAACTTCAAATTTTTTACCTTAAAAGTAACAGCTTAACCAACCGCATTTCCTCATCGCTGTCAAGTCGACCCCAATAGATACCGCTTGGCAGCCAACTGCCGTCGTCCATTCTTCCGTCCCAGACGGCAGTATGAGACCCTGGAGAAAGTGTGCTGTTGACCAGATTAGCAACTTGACGACCTGCCAGATTATAAACCGACAATTGAACCGTTGATGTTCGTATTATATCAAACATAATAGTTACTTTCCGATTGAAAGGATTAGGATAAGCTTTAATCAGACCTGCGGTGCGTGGGACGTTATCTTCAAGAGATGCAGAGTAATGTTCATCCAAAGCAATAGCGAAGCATCCTCCCCTGTCGAGCAGTCCGGTGATGTAACCGTTATCGTATCCACCTTTCAAACGTATCCAGACTCCGTTTTCCAGCCGATAAATACCAAGCTGATCAAGGTCGCTGTCCAGCCAGTTGTTTCCTTCAAATTCCAAGCTCAATTTCCCGAAATCTAACAGTGATACATCAAGTCCCCTAATGAAGAACAGCGGTGACAGGAAGATTTTACCGTTAGATGGTTTGATTGGATCGGGATCGCATCCTGATAAAACTACAAGATTGTTATCATAAGATTCAGAAGGCAAAGTCATCTCACCTATCACACCAACCATACGGATTGTACCACCACCCGGTTCAATTAGTGTAAGTTCATAAGACCGGCTGACTTTCTGATTTCTACCGCCACTCATCACTGCACTAACGGTGATGAATAAACTACCGTCAGTGGAGGCTTCATAGCTCCCCATATAAGTGCAGTCGTCACTGGGATTCTGGTTAAGTTGAATGCTGAACGCCGGAATGTCACTGAACTCGACTGAACATACGGGGGCTTCCTGAAATTCACCCAGTGAAGTAACGAAGATGTCAATCCACTGTGGGAATGCAGGATTCTGAAACAGTGAAATAGAGACGTCCGGTATAGTCCAGCTACCGCTAAAGGGACCGCCATACGCTCCAATATCACAACGATTCACCCCCATTGAAGGAGGGAAAAAGAGATCGCGGTATATCCGTTCCGGATTACCGGTATCTATTAAGGGAGAACCTGTTAATAACCGATAATCTCCAGCATCAGCATCAGCAAATTGCGGGTTCATATCATTATGATTAAGATTCAAGTTATGCGTTCCATCGAAATTCCCCTCGATACCACAATAGGAAACAAGTGTATTGGATTGTTGATAAAGCTTTATTTCGGTGTCTCCACCGTTATTCCAGAGAATAGTGTTCATCAACACAGGAACACTACGTATCGTCGCTGTGATGCCTCCATCCATGTTATTCGCAATCGTGTTATTAATCAATCTTGGAGCGGAATGATCATGGATACTTACTGCTCCGCCTGTGTTCCCATATATAAGATTACTTTGAAATAGAGCGCCTACCAGGAATTTCATATAAACACCACCGCCGTTAATGGCTGCATTGTTCCGGATAATACAGTTGTTTATTACAGGTTTGGAGTTAAGAATAAAGATGCCGCCGCCGTTTTGAGCACGATTATTTTTAACGATACAACCTGCAATACGTGCGCCTGAGTTCTCAATATGGAAACCACCACCATCGCTTGTTTGGGATGTATCGATGTTGTCAGTAATGGTGCAGAACTGGATCAATGGAGAAGCCTCACGGATATGAACGCCTTCTCTACTTCCCTGAATCAGACAGTATGCCATACGTGTGGCATCTTCGTAACTAAGGTGAATACCACCCCAACGTGCGGAATATTCCCCTGATTGGTCACGAGGTATAAATCGTATAGAATCATCTGGCAGCCCAATTGCTCTTAATTCACCATCTATCCGCATAAACGCATTCGGTTCAAACAAGATGCGGGCACCGGGCATAATCCGCAGCGGTGCATGCGCAGGAACGTAAACGGAATCGAGGATGATATAATCAGGATGATCGTCCGCCCAATCCCAAGTGGCTCCGCCAACGTCGCCGAATACATAGGCTCCGGGTTCCGCCATACCGGTTCCATACAATTCAACAGTATCCGGTAACGGATAATTACTTAAGATAAACAGCAAATCCTGATAATCCTCGTTCGGATTCAATGGATGAAAATTGATTGGAAGTTCCATAGTGTCTCGAACAGCAATCCTTAATCCATTATCAGGCAGGTTAACAGAAAAAGCAACATCTGCAACGTTTGCTTCAGTTACAACCAACTCTTCGCTGCCTATGTTTGAAATGTTTATAGAATAAGTAACCGTGTCCCCATCATCTGCAGCATAAGCATAGCCCATAAATAAAGAATCAATTTCTATTATCATCTTAGGACCGGTTCCTGTACCTTCAAGTGGTATCAAGAGGTCTCGATCATTCGTGCGTATAGTAAGGTTTGCTTCATATTTTTCAGGGTGAGTGGGAAGGAATATAACAATTATCGCTGTGGAATCACCATCATCGACATCATTATCATCCACTGATGCTGTGTAATTATCTCCTTGAATGCTCACGGAAGAGACTCGAAGATTGCTGCTGCCCTGATTATGCACATAGAGTGTATCCCTGTGTCTGACATCAATCTGTTTTCCACCGAAGTCCAGCAAAGTATCCTCAATAAAAGCTTTTGGATAAATTCCAATTCCCATAAGCGGCAAACGAATAAGCGGATGGAGAGTATCATTTGATATTATCGTAAGTGTGTCCATTATTGTATCAAGTTCCAACGGTAGGAAATTGATATTAAATTTTCCCACTCCCTCCGGTTCAATTGGTTCGGTAGTGAATTCAGGAACCATAATTTTTTTGACTTCATCGAAGACAGAATCGGGGAAGAAGACGGAGGTTTCAAATCTAAAATCATATAAAAACAAGTTGTAATGACCATTGTTTTCTATTTTAATTTCCCTACTTGTTTGAGTGGTACAACGGATACTACCAAAACTCAGTGTAATTCCAATATCAGAGAAATCATTGAATATTACCGGAACCGATAATGCAGCGTCTTCCGTTCCGCCATAAGCTCCTATATTTATCCTGTTTACTAAGATATCCGGCTCGGCGCTGGGGTTCATTTCAGGGTCACCGGCATCTATACAAGAAGATGAATATTTAAGCTGAAAATCAAGTTCATCCAGATCAACAGACCGGAATTCCGGATCGCTATTTATATTTCCCGTACCCGGAAATTTATCTGCTGGGTGAGGAATGCAGGAAAAGACTATCTTGGGTTCTGCTGAACGTATACGAGCCAGATTATTGAAGAACTGATCCCCTGAAGGAAGATCGCCATCCCATAAATCTTGAAAATTATGTGATATTATACAATTAGTTATATTTGGTTCACCTTCAGTACCAACAAAGATGCCACCTCCCCATCCGAGGGCGCTGTCCTTTGCAATGGTGCAGTTAATAATCTTAGGCTCTGAATAGGTGATAAATATACCACCGCCAAAGTTACCGGAGAAATTCCCATATATCAAGTTATTTCTTACAATTGACGTAGTAAACATTGCATAGATACCACCGCCGTCACCATCAGCTTTGTTATATCTTATACTGCATCTTCTAATCTCGGGTGAACTTCCGTTAACATACACACCACCCCCACAATTCTCAGGCCAATTACCACGAGCATAACTGAATTCGACGATACAAAATGTCAGTTTGCAGCCTCGATCAGCATTTTCAAAACGTAATCCTTTCCAACGCTTGCTAATTGAATCCGGGTGTTCCACTCTGAACTCACTTGTAAATACAATGCTGTCCGTGCGAGTACCAACCGCCTGTAACAAACCATTAATCACGAAGTTATACGGTCCGGTAAAATCTATCAGAACTCCGGGATCAATAGTGAGCCGGTTTCCATCCGGAAGAACAATGTCACCGACAACACGAACAGGACTGTCAGCTAATGTCCATGACCCACCGGATAAAGTATCACTAACGTCTAAAGCCACTGCTTGAAGAGTAAGTAATAAGATAATAAATGCTGCGATACCAAGTTTTTTATACATTAGAAAATGCACTTGTCCACCAATCTTTTAATGAGGTTTCTTCACCCTTAAACCTCGTATGTTGTTAAGTTGTTTATTTCACCACGAAGGACACGAAGAGCACGAAGATTTATAGTACCATTCGCTTTAGTCCATCCTTTAAGTATTCTACATTAAAACTCATTAGTAAACCGATTTTGATTCCGGACAGTTTCATATAAGCGAGAAATTACGCTTCGTGGATGCGTAATAGTTATCAACACTTTTTAGCTCAATAATGATTTTATTATCAACAATAATGTCAATTCTATATCCACTATTAATCTTTATTTCTTTGTACTTCACCGGAAGAACATTCTGTAATTAAAATGGTATATCAGCTTACTCAATTCATAAGCCAGGCACTGCTCATAAGTTGATTCAAGCAATCCCGGTCCAAGTTGTCTATGCACATCCACAGCCAGCCCAATAACTTTATTAGATAACTTATCAAATTGATTTTTTATCTTCTTCGTGCCCTTCGTGTTCTTCGTGGTGAATTAAAAGAGCCGCCCTGCAAGCATATACCCAATAGTAAACCGATGCGCTCCACCGAGCGTTCCTAATCCTCCCCAGGCATAGTCAATATTCACGCCGGCTTCAGGAATTTTTACACCAACACCAAATGACACGCCATCCAGAACCAATGATAAATCACCATTATAGTCCTTTTCAAATAAAGGATATTCCACAAAGGGATCGCGCTGGCTGTCTTCATCATAAGCCAACCAAGAATCACGTACCAAGGCATTAACTCGTTTTCCAAATCTAAGACTGAACATTCGCATATAGCTGAATTCAGCGCCTATATTATAAATCTCAACATTGTCGTTAGGATGCAGGAATTCACCGGATAACAATAACGAATAAGGTCCTTTTTCGAGAGCTGTCATTGATGCGCCAAATTTGAAAATAATAGGCAACGGAAATGGTGTGTCCTCAAACTTCATATCAGCGCCAAAATTCTGTATAACCATCCCGATGTTTATTTTCTTCCATCCAGTAGTATAAAACGTTCCTACATCAGCGCTCCAGCCGTTAGCTGTGGCATTCGCCAGATGTTCACTAAGATATTTAAATGACGCCCCTACAGAAAATTTATTGGTTAATCGTTGACAGTAAGTTACAGCAGCGGCAAGGTCGCTGGCGGTGAAGGTTCGTCCGGTGCCGTAAATCATTGAAGGTGTGGTTTCAATCATATCATCGGTGAACAAGGATGTCATCTGAATGCCAAGCACACCGCTGGTAATCGGTGTGGGAATGATTCCGCCTATGTATATAAACTTAATATCAGCAGGATAATTAATCAAAGTAAAGGTGGCTTCCGGCTTGGTAAGCTGAATCAATCCGGCTGGATTGTAATATAGCGCGGATGCATCGTTAGCAACGGCTGTAAAAGCTTCCCCCATCCCCACAGCGCGGGCGCTCACGCCAACCTTAAGAAACTGCAACCCAGCCGTTCCAACCTTCGCCTGTGCAAATAAGGATGAAGGATGAAGGATGAAGGATGAAAAGAATATTATTAAAATGATCTTTATAAGCCGATTCATGTATTTGACCTTTATTGATTGTTTGATTGTTATATTGCTGTATTGTTGTATTGCTGAGCAACAATACAGCAATGAATCCTATTATCTTATCACTACAAACTTGCTGACCTCAATATCACCGGTATTCTTGTTATTATCATCAAATTCCTCAACGGTGAACAGGTACATACCGGACACAACCTGCTGGTGGTTGCGTGAGTTCAGATCCCAGGCTTCAGCATAATCGTCAGCCCATCCCTGATTATCATCACCTGGCAAATTATGTGGAACGATGTCCACCAGGTCGCCAGATACAGTATAAATTCGAATCAGGCAATGCATCGGTAGATTATAAAAATAAAGCCTCCTATCCGTCTGTGGGAAAAAGTCATAAGTGCCGTCATTGCGATTCTCCCATGATACACCACCGTGCTCAACTGTATAATCTTCGTTGGCACGATATGGATTAGGCACGACCATCACTGGATTTCTTTGATTTCCCGAAGGAGCCATATAAATCGAGTTGGCAATTTTTGCTGTTTCAAGTGATTCAGTGCCTGTCTTATAATCACCATAGTCAAATGAGGTCACTGAATAATAACGCGGGACCATTGGGTGCGCATCCCTGATTATATAGTAGTAGTCCCAGTTTACAGGATTAGTCAGAGTATCGGTCAAAAGGTCATTATGACCGAAGAACCCGATATTCTTGCCGACCTCCTTGCCATAGAGATAAATACCGGTGTAGAATCCATCTTCCGGCAAATCACTCGGATCAGTAACAGGCTGTGAAGCAAGGGAATCGCGACCGCTGTACAATGCATAGTCAATGCGGTCAAATTCATCGAGCAAAGCGAAATCACGTTCAATATTAGTGTTTGAAATATAGACACGATAGCCTTCGAAATCCCATTCGCGCGAGAACGGATCCTTGTAATCGGGATTCTCAGAGGGATATTTGCTCCAGTGTATCACTACGTGCTTTTCAAGGAAGGCATCATCAATAATAAACAATGAGTCGGGATTAACTTGAATCCTAATGGGGTCTTTGACAGGATTAAGTGTTGGAGTCGGAGGCGGGGGAGGTCCTTTGAAATCAGGATGTCCGTCGCCATAGTCGAGCATGCCGTTTTGTTTGGTGTATTCCAGGTATTTAGGTCTGTCAAAGGTATCTTCGGAAAGGGACAGATGTTCGTCATTTTCGGATCCATCTGGGTCAGGACCAGGATAGATATGTATTTCCTTGGTTTCACCAATCCATACATAGCAAGTATCTCCGGGATCAATACCAAACAACCCATCATTGCCAACATCTTCACCGAACCAGCCATCGCCTGTGTCCAGAATACCATCATTTTCGCCCTGGTCTCCGGTTCCCGGTATTCCATCAGCGCCCCAATCGTAAATAGGGGTATCTATCATAGGGTTATCATAGACACGTGCCGCCCAATCGGAATTGTAACGCAGGCTGTTAAAGTTGAAAAGATCTGGATCTATTATTTCATTTGTTGGTTGGGGATTATTAGGATCGTGGAAGTTATCACCGGCAACGACAGCAATGGTCATCGAGAACTTTTCCCCGGGATTTAAACGATAGATACGATTGCCGGCATCATCATAGTGATCGAAGATGCCGAGTGGTCCCCAAGACAATAAATAGCGAGTATCGTAGCCATTAGCAAGGTTGTCTAATAGGTTCTCTGGAGTTTCATCATCCACTCCTGGTACTTTCCAATCGTGAGTTTCAAGTGGGTCGGCATCCGGATCCCAGCGGTCAAGGAAAACTTGGGAGTGTTCTCCAATATATTCAGCATCCCGAACATAAACCTGATCATAGTCGAATTCGCGATTGGAGAGTACAAAGTATTTCTTGACATCCCCCATAGGTGTGCCGTAGACGTTTGTCCATGCAGCCGGAGCGCCGTCATCTTTCCAGGATGGACCGAAGTCAAGATCCGGATCACCGTTTGAAATCCACCAATTGTACGACGTTCTGAGTTTCGGATTTGGCGCCCGTACAACACGCACACCGGTAACAGCCGGCGCTTCAAAATCAGTACCTGAAGAAACATCCTGATGCCTTCCGTCGTTATCCGCAATCCAGGCTGTATTTATCACTGAAGAATCAAGCCCTGTTTCTGTCTCATAATAGAACCACTTCTGGAAACCGTTGATGTCGTCAGTATGTCGTTCCATGTTTCCTACTCTGCCAACGTCGGCATCTATATATAAGCCTACATACAAATTCTTCAGGTAGTTACCGGCAATATTCTCAATTTCCCAGTCAATGATAATAAAATTCTGCGCATAGTTATACGTCCAGGTATAAGATTTCTGAACGATTTTTATCCCGAGAGGATTATGAGGACCGTCCATAGCGTCTTCAGTTACAAAGAAGGGTTCTGTTAAAGTGTCGCTATATGAGCAGACGAAATCTTGTTCAGAAATGGCGGAATCCTGGAAACCGCCGATATAATTTCCGATACAGTCATATTCAAGAGGTAATGTCGTGCGTTCAATTATGCCATTATCCTGGCTGTTAGTCGCTCCTTCACCAGGCCAGAACTCATGCACGGACAACCATCCATCCATACCGACTGAAACTCTGGGATATTCGAAACCCTCTGCCCTGATCAGAGCGCCTAGCCATAGCGATCCCATAAACATATAATTAATTCTTGACCCACCTGGATATTCACACTGTGGCGCCCATTCACCCGTACATGGATCGGTCATATAATCTTTATCACGTGTCCTGTTTTCACCGGTGTTACCAAAGAAACCCCAGTTTGTAATGTTCAGATAGATATTAGAACGCCGATGCACTCGATTCATCTTGTTTATCTGGGATACATCGGTTCGGACAGGTCCCTTGGGTTTTATTTCTTGTGCAGGAGTATCTAACGCCGCTCGGGAAATTAACGGGAACAGCAGCAGGAATGATATTAATATAAAAAATATTATCCCCGATAATCCACCAAATGATAACGTTTGCTGTTGCATTAATATTCGATTTAATGGTTTGATGTATAATTTCACTTTGTACCTTATATTCATAGTCGGGCAGGTCAGACATTCTTGATTGATGTGTAAAAACCTTCCAAAGCCCGCTGGTAGACAGAAGTGTTCAATCTACTAATTAGTGTCTGACCGAAAAGCCCACCTTTTGTCATTCCCGCGAAGGCGGGAATCCAGATAATCTGTTGTTTCTCCTGGATTCCCGCCTTCGCGGGAATGACAAAAGAGGATTAATATCCAGTTAAACGCGGGTTTTCGGTCAGACACTAATTACCTGGGCCTCCGTACGCCCCCATTTCCTGATCAATGTTGGGATCACCTCCGGTTAAGCAAGGGGATCCGGTTTTTAGATGGAAATTTCCACGTTCTACATCTGTAAACTGCGGGTCAACCTGGATGTTTGTTGCTGAAAATGTCGTATCCTCTGAAATATCAACAGCGCTTACCGGGTGTTCCCAGAAGCAATTGTACTCTATAACCGGTCGGGAAGTTAATTCTGCTATTATTCCCATGCCGCCTCGAAGCTCGGTGCCGTTCCTATAGATTATATTATTCCTGATGTCAGGAGATGAGTTGTTTTCACAGAAAATACCGAAATAACCGTTTAGCGCTATTGTATTATTGTGAACCGTGGCGTTGGAGAGATTTTCGAAGCGTAATCCGCTTGTTGCGGTTTTTATAATCGCATTATTTTTGATAATCGGCATTGAATGTTCGAGCGCAAAGATGCCATAGCCATCCCCACCTGAGATTATATTCCTGCGAATTTCAGGAGCGCTGTTATATTTACAAATTATTCCAGCAATTGAATTATCTCTGATAATGCAATCGAAGATGTCCGGCGCTGCATAGTCATCGCAAAAAATGGCAACAGAATCCGACTTCTCAATAATGCAATGATCGATTATTGCATCTCTCTGATTTAAATGAATGCCAATGTGCGCATTTGCTATAGTAGTATAAAGCAATTCCGTTCCTTCATCACCGCCAGCTTCAAAAATCAAACCTATCCAATCCCCTAAGCCATCATCACCGAGAGCGGACTTAATAACCACCGGCTCATCAGCAGTTCCATTTGAAACAAGCCTGCCGACTGACCGAAATCGGAAAAGACCTTCAACAAGCACTTCAACACCGGGTTCGATAGTAAGGTTGTTGCCTGCCGGTAGATACACATCACAACTCATATAATAAGGGCTGCGTGCGCTCTCCAGACGATCAACGGTCAACAGTCGTCTGATCTCTCCGGGGCGGTAGTAATAAGGATAAATCCCAAGCTCTATCCTTGTCCCATCTGCGTCTTGAACATTATCGTCTTCCGGTCCTGCATCAATAGCGGCAGACCAGGGATCAAGGTGAAAGTCCCAGTCTGGAGCTTCCGGCTTAGTAAATCCTGGGTTCAGACGAAGGTTATAACGATAATCACAGCTATCAAGGTTACCGTTAACCTGATCCACACGTCCTAACAAATCTGGTGACAACTCATTGTATTCACCGGAGAAATTCGACCAGATGATGTTATTATCAAGTTGAATATCAGCGCGCGAATCCACACCTTCCATCTGGCAGAATAATCCATAGTCACCGTTTTCAATAATAATATTATAACGAATAACCGGATCTGCTGTGGGATGAACAAAAACACCGTGCCCTGCATTTTCGTAGAACACACAGTTTTCAAGTGTTGGATTAGAGCTTGTATCGCAATACAAACCATGGAATCCACCGACAAGAAACCAACTGCGTTTGATAGTCGGGTTGCTTCGGATACAAGTAATAGATCCGTATTCCCAGAGTGTACTATCAAGTTGTCCATTTTCAGTTTTCTTGATATAGCGATTACCGTATTTAGCGCTCCATAGGAAACGGCAATACTCGAAACTGCTCGCCGGATCCGAATCTATCAACCAGATACCATCCCAATCACCTCTATCAGGATATGTCAGACCGGAAGTGAAAGTGATGGGGGCTGATTCCGTGCCATGGGCTGTAATCTTGCCATAAACCTCAAAGGGGATACCTTGTTCAAAGCGCACTTCGACGCCCGCTTCGATTATCAGTTCCGAACCTGCCGGAACTATAAGAGTTTCAACAGCGAGATAAGGACTGCCACCGAGCCCAAGCACACCTGTTATCGAACCCTTAATAGGATTACCGCGAAACTCTACTATTGTAGGAGTACCGTTGTCATCGCAGCCAGAGAAGAGTATTAAAAGAAATAATAGTAGTATAAATATAGAAACATCCTTCATTCTTGTTCCGATTGTTTTTTATTATTATCCGCAGATTACGCAGATTTTTTTGTTTTTAGTAGATGCGACACTCCTGTCGCATATTCATCCTTCGCACTTCTCTATTTCGCATTTCTCGTTTTCTCATTTCGTAATTCGCTATTTCGTAATTCGCTATTTTCTTAAAACGTCGTCCCGATTCTGAATAATACATTCCTGCTTGATCCGATATTTCGAGGATTGGCATCGAAATCGGTGCGGTTTTCGAATGGATTATATCCCGGATCAAGCGGGTTCACCGCTTTGTCCGGTGTGCCGGTTGCGGTGTGAACAGAATTGATATTTCGCTTATTGAAGAGATTCGTTACAGTGAAACCAAAGAATAACCTGCTTCCTGTTTTATGATTAATTGTATAGTATTTCTCAAATTTCAGCGTTGTCATTTCATTCCAGGGGCGACGATATGAATTAGGGAGAACAAGGTTCTGGTTTTCTTCACCGGTTAAATATCTGGACGGCGTATAAGGAAGACCTGAACCGAAGCTCCATTGCAGCGTCATCATCCAGTCATCCGGCAGCACCAGCCACAGGAATTGCGGATGCTCACCCTGGGCATAAAGAACCGTCAGGTATGCGTTAATCTTATGCGTTTCGTCCCAGTTAAGCGGATGTTCATCCCAATTATAAGGAACGTTCTTCAAACGATCATCACGATTGGCGTGCTGGTCGGAAGCCTTGCCATAGGCATAGCTGAAGTCATAGTTAAATGTCAATGCGTAATGATGAGACGGACGCTTCTCAATTGATAGCTCGAAGCCCCGCATCCTGCCATAATCGAGATTGACATATCTGTCAAGTGTCAGGTTCTTCCAACGCTCGTCAGATGTTGAGATCAGGTCATACTGATCTTTATAGTAGCCGGAAATATCAACAACCACAAATTCGGAAATCTGTGTGTTAACACCTAATTCATATTGAACGGTTTTTTCGTATTCCAGGTTAGGATTGCCGATAATGGCATTAGCATCAAAGTTAGCAGTGGCTGACCGATAGAAGTACTGGAATTGTGGCGCCTGATAAAAGTGACCGTAATTGAAATAGAGCTTTGCCTGTTCGGTGATAGGATGTGAAATTCCGAGACGAGGGCTGATTCGCCAGGTGCCTTTCTTAGCCAGAATAGCGCCGGGTTCATCGCGTTCAAGCCGTTCACGGAATTCATCAACTACATCAGGATCATGTCGAATGAAATCACCTCTTATTCCAGCATTAACAACCAATCCCTCGAACTCCATCTTGTCCTGGATGTATGCGGCGCCTTCAATGGGTTTATATCGATAGAAATCACGGATACCACCTCGATCAGGATAAGGACTGCCAGCAGGTAATGCAGCTTCACCTGTATACGGCTTATCAGGTTGCTGAATCATCTGCATCTGCAGGTCGCGTAATTTAATTTCAGCGCCGGATTTCATCTCGTGGTGTTTTGTAACCTGACTTTGAATGTCAAATTTCAGGGTATATTCAGTAGAAATACGATCCTGCCAAAACGCGGTATAATCCCACACACCTTTATTAAGGAACCCGTCATCAGAGTCCCAGCGACCATTTTTATTATAATCAGACCACCATTCCTTGTCAACATCTGGATTATTGTTAGGAAAGTCAAACACCGGCACATCTGTATCGTGCAGGCTTCGGTTAATCCAGGTAGATTTGCTGACTATTAATGAATAAATATCTTCAGGCCAATCTTCTCCGCGTGCTTCTTCATCAAAGTTGTAGATAACAGGTCGGGATGGATCAGAACTGAAGTTCCATTGAGCCGGACGTGTGAAAAGTTCATATTCGTCAAAACCACCGTTAGGTGCATCGTATTGACCATTTAATGTCCTTTCCGTGCCAATAAAGAAATAACCAGCGCCTGTTTGTGGATTCAGCGATGACGGTAGATCAAAGAAAATCTCCCCCTCGTCCCTGCGACCGTTGTATTCGCCGGTAATCGGATCAGGTTCGTCAATGAACGGCTCACCTGTATCGTAAAAGGCGTCTCCATCAATATATGGCTCGGAAGAATCCCAATCTTCCACATTGCGAACGAGATCCCGACGGTCTATCTGTCCATTCCGATTCTTGTCATCATATCCTTCAGAATAATCAAATTTACCGTTACCGTTGGAGTCAACATAAGGTTCGCCTTCATCCCAAAGGTAATTGCCATTAATATCATCCCATGGTTCCCAGGGATCGTATCGTCCGTTTTCGTCGGCGTCTATGAACCTCTCTCCGTCCCAAATTCCGTTTCGGTTCCAGTCGTGTTCAGGCAATTGTGGTTCAGCGGGATCCCAGCGACCATTTCCATTCAGATCATTGTAAGTATCCCAGGGATCAAACACTCCTAAGTTATTCTCACCAGTCAAAGGATTAACAACGTCTATCCAGGGCTCAGCAGCATCATAGATGCCGTTCCCGTTAAGATCAACCCAGTCCTCACCTCGATCCCACCGACCGTTCAAATTCAGGTCTTCGTAACCTTCTCCACCACCGTCAAACATCCAATTCCCGTTATAGTCAACATAACCATCCATAAAACCGTTACCGTCTGAATCGGTATATTCACCGGACTCTAATTTTCCGTTCCGGTTTGCGTCAAAGGCATTGATGAAGTTATCCTCTATATCTCCCTGGAGTGTAAATTCTCCGATGCTCTTGCCGCGTGGTTGGACAAATGAATGTGTGCGGAATGTTATGAGTTTAATTTCGTAAAATGTCTTCTGGCTTAACTGGTTTATGAATGTGAGTGTACCTGAAAAGCGTTTATTCTGCGCCCAGGGACGGTTTTCCAGGTTGTATTTATAGTTATAACCATAGTTTCCCGCTATACCGCCTTCACCCATCGGGTATATATCCCATCGACTGAAGGATTCGGTTAAATTTAATGTTAATTTCTTAGTATCGGTTAGTTTATAAGCAAGTTTAAGAGAAGTCTGAAAGGAGTTTTGCTGTCGTTCCGGAAGCTTGATGCCGATTCCAATGTAATCACTGGATGAACGGTTAATATCGAAAGGCGTGTAAGTGTCGGTTAGTTTTCCAATTGTCGTAAGATAGAAGGTTACTGGCTTACCAAGCAATTCTTTACTATACGGAACAGGTCCGCCTATCGAAAACTCACCACGGTCTGTATCGAAAGAATAAGTATCAATAATACGGTCGGTCTGATATTCAAGTCTACCAGAATAGCCGCGGGCGGAGCCTTCAGACGTCGTTATCTGCACAATTGCCCCGGCTCCAGGATATTCCGCGCTGAAACCACCGGAAAGAACGTTTATTTCTTCGACGCTTTCAGCGCCGAAGGAAACAGAAGAATTGGTAGCAACCAAGGGATCGCGAAGATCGACACCGTCAATAATAATCGCCACTTCACCCTCGCGGCTGCCACGCACATGAAAACGCCCGTCTTCGTCCTGTTTGAAACCGGGAGTAATAAAAAGAATTGTTCCAACCTCTTCCGGACGTATACTTATGATGGTTCCTTTGTCAAAGCGTATCTCGGACTGCGTTACATTCACTTCAACGAGTTTCCTCTTCGCCTTGACAATAACTTCTTTTAGCTTGATTGTATCAGGTGTAAGTTCAATATCCAGTGGTGTCGTTATATCTGCATGAAATACAATATCGGTGATAGTAATGGTATGATAACCAATGCACGATATCTCAATACTGTATATGCCTGAAGGTATGTTAATGATAGTGTAATCACCATCAAAGTCGGTAGCACCACCCCACTCCTTGTTTACTTCAATTATATTTGCAGAGACAATACCTTTACCGGTTTCTTTATCTGTAACCTTTCCTGTAAGCTTACCTGTATTACCTGCGACGGTTATTCCTGCTGCAAAACAGATAAAGATGATTATTATTGGGAAAATTCGTATTAAGCGAGTTGTAACAATTGGCATTATAACCTCAAGATTCCTTCTTAAACTTCCTGTCTTATTAAAGTAATATAAAATATACACACTGTCAAGTTACTTTTTGACATATAGAAGACGTGAATTATTTGAAAGGATTCTAATAAGTACAATTTACAGCTTGATTTGATGTATTAAGTAGTAACTGCAGGTGCAATTTTACCGATACTTAGTCTGACCTTCTTCTAATTTTGTATGTAGATTGTTCACGACGAAGGGCACGAAGAACACAAAGGATTATTTTATTACTGAGTTCCGAGTTCGTCCCGATGCTTCGGGATGCTAAGTTCAGAGTTCAACCTTCAGGTTGTTTTAACACGCTAAAGCGCGAACTCTGAACTACAAAACAACCTGAAGGTTGAACTCTGAACTTTAAATTCTAATCCTCTGTGTTCTCTGCGCCCTCTGCAGTAAAAAAATCACACCATATTTTTGACGATCTCCGCCGCATAACCAGAGCACGAGACTTTGGTTGCGCCTTCCATCTGGCGATGCAGGTCGTAGGTAACCGTCTTGACTTCGATAGTGCGCTTGATGGCTTTCTCTATCATTTCACCGGCTTCGCGCCAGCCGAGGTAATTAAGCATCATCACACCGGAGAGCATCAATGAACCGGGGTTGACCTTATCCTGTCCGGCATATTTAGGAGCCGTGCCATGTGTGGCTTCAAACAGACCGATAAAGTCACCGATATTAGCGCCGGGAGCCATTCCGAGTCCACCAACCATAGCCGCAGCTGCATCGGAGATATAGTCACCATTCAGGTTAGGCGTAGCGATAATATCATACTCATTGGTACGAGTTTGAATCTGTTGGAATATCGAGTCTGCAATACGATCCTTGATAATTATCCTGCCGTTGGGATCGCCTGCTGGTTTGCCACCGCGCAGTTCAGCGAAAGCGCCGGGCTTGGTAATCGGTGTAACGCCGTCTTCAGCCATAGCTTCATCCCATAGCTCAGCTTCTGTTATGATATAATCACGAAATTCATCGATGGCTAATTCATAACCCCAGTCCTTGAAGGCGCCCTCGGTGTACTTCATAATGTTGCCTTTGTGCATAAAGGTAATTGATTTGCGACCTTCAGCAATAGCGTACTTGATAGCCTTACGGACGAGCCGTTTTGTACCTGTTATCGAAATAGGTTTGACGCCGATTCCCGAATCGAGACGGATGTTTTTGCCCATCTCTTTATTGATGAATTCGATAACCTTGGCAACAGCATCTGTACCTTGTTCCCATTCGATGCCTGAGTATACATCTTCCGTATTCTCACGGAATATGACAATATCCATCCAGTGAGGGTGCACTGATGGTGAGGGCACACCTTTGAACCACTTGACTGGACGCACGCAGGCGTAGAGGTCAAGGATTCGACGAAGGGAAACATTTAAACTGCGGTGACCGCCGCCTACAGGTGTAGTTAGTGGTCCTTTTATTGCGATGATAAATTCCTTGATGGCGTTGATTGTATCCTCGGGGAGATACTGTCCATCACCATATTTATCAACAGCTTCATCACCGGCGTATATCTTCATCCAGGCGATTTTGCGATTTCCGCCATAAGCTTTCTCGACTGCGGCATCGAGCACTAATTGTGAAGCAGGCCAAAGGTCTATACCGATACCATCGCCGCGAATAAACGGAATAATCGGATTATCCGGAACTTTAAGTTCGTTGTTCTCGATAGTTATTGGCGTCCCGTTTTCCGGAACTATAACTCGATCGAAGTTTGCCATTATTGTTTTCTCCATAGTAATTTATTTGATATTATTAACCGTAATCAATATAACTATTAGTATACTGTCTGTCAATAAGGTAAGTGATATTATAGGGAGTATAGCTATCGAAATTGATAATATTGTGAGAAAGGCAGTTTAATAAAACTTTACATGTGCAAAGTTCGCGCAGAAAACAAGGAACAGTATACCAATTTTACTGTGGAATGTCGTTATTTGAAAGAGTATTTGTAAATATGTATACTGTCCCCTTATTTTCGAGCTCTAACTTTTGGTTAGGAAAAGAGAAAAAAAAACAGCACATAACCTATGTGCTGTTAATGCCGCTCAATATTGTAAGGAAAGGATGATAAACAGTTGAATTCTTGTTTATCCAGAATTCAAGTTGTGACAATTCTTGACTGGTGATGCTGAAATGGTGCCTGAATAAAAACCTGAAAACTCAACGCGGGTGGAGACTATACAGCTTTCTGCCATCGAGGTACCCGGTGACGAAACAGTAGAAGCCATTGATAAGGCCACAAAATCAGCATCACCTATCTTGAAAGTAGAAATTGGGAATTGATGCGCGACACAATCGGATGTTTTGTATATCCGTTGCAATTCCCATTATTCTACAATTGACATTCGCCCATGTTAAAGAAAACCGTCTTTTAAACCGTGCCGATGACCGTGCTATGAAACCGAACTGAAGCTGTACTTGAAACCGTGCCGATGACCGTGCTTAAGAAACTGTGCTGAAAGCTGTACTTGAAACCGTACTGTTGACCGTGCTTAAGAAACCGAACTGAAGCTGTACTTGAAACCGTGCTGTTGACCGTGCTATGAAACCGAACTGAAGCTGTACTTGAAACCGTGCTGTTGACCGTGCTATG
>JAVCDD010000318.1 GCA_030765125.1 Candidatus Hatepunaea meridiana | reverse complement strand
TGTTTGCTTTAATGTAGTCCCATAGTTTTTTGGTAATCTCTGTCCTGGGAAGTTCTGTTTCTCCCAGAAATTCTGCGAGCTCTTTTTTCAGGTTTACCGGTTTCTTCAATCCTTTTGCTTCTGCCATTTTTTCCTCCTTCAGGTTTAGGTTTACATTATTCCTTTATTGTATTTCCCCTATAACGCCCGCAACACCGGAAAAAATTGAGCGTAGCGTAAATTTGGTCCGCGTGCTTGTGCGTGTTATGCTATGTATTGCTTAGTCCATGCGATCTTCCGGTTTTTCTAAAAGCAATTTACCTATCCACCAAATCGATTGTCCAAAATTCGAAATCAGTTGCTCGCCCTGTCTCAGAAACGACTTGCTCTCGTCGACTCCGGCGAGCTTTAAGGCCTCTCCAATCTTCGAACTGGTCGGGTGTGAATCACCTACTCGCATGTCATATGCGCCAACAATTGCGCCGAAAACAAAACGTGCTTTATCAGCCCCTACCTTCTGGGCCAAAACATCCTGAAGAAGCTTGTTCGAACCGAGTTTTTTCTTATCTGCATGCGTTGAAAGCTTGCGGAGCTCACCTACATCAAGCCGATCCGAGAAAACACGAACAAGCTCTTTAGCTAATTTCAATAATGACGCCTGATCTTTGCTCGCGAAGCGGAATAAATGCTGCATGGCAGCGGCAGACTCTATTTCGTTAGTGTAAAGAGAAACGTTGTACTCTTGACGAAATCCCTTCCCTAGCATCTCCATAACCTTGAAGAGGAGGTCTTCAACAGCATGGGTAGATGCTGGCTGAGTTTTTACTTGCGCTGCTAATAACTCATTTGAAACCTTCCCATCCGGAACAACGTTATGAGCAGCCCATGTATGCTGCTCCCATGCGACAAGGCGAGCAACATCATAGGCGTAGACAGTGATTAAATCCGAAGAATTAATTCCGAAGTGGGTCACATACCCAGATGTGGAGCGAATACCACCTGTTTCTGCCGTATACCACTCAAGAGAAAATCCACGAAGACCGACTAATTCGTTGACTACACTTGAGCGGAACCATAGCCATCGGCCAATGTCTTCATCTTTTAAATCGGCAGATGCCATGCGCGTCCCGTCAGTCTCCACTATAAATTGGGGAAGATTCGTATCTGCATCTCCCCGAACACGCATGCTCTGTCCTTGATGTTCAATCCATTCGTCGCGCCAAAACTCGCCCTCTATCCGCACACCTTTATAACCACTCAGGTGCCCTTCCGTGCTTTCAGACCCGGTATTTTCATCGCTTTCTGGGCCCATCACCGGGGCATCTTCATCCTCATCAACATCAGTTCGCCAGCTCCTGAATAAAGCCCAATTTCCGCCATAGACATCTTCTAATTTGCGAATTAAGAGCTTAAATCGTCCGTCGTCTCGCTGTTCTTCTTGATCTGCTAGATTCGCGTATGCGCTGTTTTCAAGCGAAGCGACATTTTCAACTCTTTGGCGGTAATAAGAGAGGCGAAGGGAAAGATTCCTTGCCGCCAAATAGTCGAGGAGGAATTCTCGCTTGATCTCGATCAGGCAATGATCTCCTTTTTCATCAAAAACCTCTCGAGCCACAACAACGAAATTCTCTTCTGGCCTTACCCAGCTTGCTCCCTCCTTTATCAGACGAAGCGCAACAACAAGATCAGGATTCAATATCCATAGCCTTCCGCCAACTACCGGTTGCGAGTGTTCGAAGACAAGGTGGACTCCTATTGGTTCTTTGTCGTTGCATTGATACTGCTCGATGGATGAGTAGTAACCATCCTCGTAAGCATACGGTTGCACACCGCAAACGATCCCAATACTACTCCAGCCAATTCCTTCTGCGACTTCCCGATGCTCCGGTGGGAACGCGACAGACCCACATCCAAAAAATTCGCTGACATAACCTGTCTCTTGAACTTTGCCCTTCTCGTCATTACAGGATGCCCTCAAAGGAACCCAGGTCGCACGGGAGTAGGTTCGGTGAGTTTCTTTTTTATGAAGAATCCAGTCTTGATTCATAAATAATCATTTTCCATCAGCATAACGTTACGAATGAAGGGCGCGGCGCGATTTTTGCCGCGTCATTCTCAAGCCGTTGGTTATGTGTTTGTTTTTTATTTTTCTCGGATACCCTTTTCGCTGGGATTTCACCAGCTCGTCAGCAGGCTATGCCTGTAAGGGAGGTCAATCCCCCAAGAACCAATAATGGACTCGATTGAGTGTTTAGCTTGTGACTTACCTTCTCGTAAAAACCTTATAATCATAAGCAAACCCTCCTTTCTGACTAATGATAATACAAAAATTACTTCTGAACAGACATATTGCGTCCAATAATTGGACGGGTTAAGTACAACAAAAACAATGCCTGCCATCATCAGTCTCAGGAGGCAACCTCCGAGAGACGCACAAGAATGCGTTTCGGCAATTTATTTTTTTGCACATAACGTACGGTTCAGGGGTTGCTGGAGCGCAGCGGAAACAATCCCTTGGAACCGATGATTCGTGGCTTATTTTTGTTAACCATTTTTAAATACGCATGAAACTAATTCTTGATAAATAGCCATATCTTCTGAAATATATTCTGACAATGTGAGCTTGAAGCTCTCGGCATTTATGCTTCCTGTTATGCTGCAAAAATTCTTGATTCTTCCTGTGGCATCCTTTAAGTTTTGGTTTGTTATATCTGTGACAAATTGGTCATAAGAACTTTCACTAAAATCTAATCCATTTTTTCCGCAATAATTCTTGAGAACCTCTTTATCATAGAGATAATTTTCTATTTCCCATCTTTTTAAAACCCTATGATTGTTTGGATTGTTTTGTAAGTAAATTTGCCTGTCATTCTCGTTTGTATCCCGACCAGAGGCCATATCCCTATCTTTTAGAATAAAAACGTTTAAATCAGAAAAAACTTTACTTAAAATAGCAATGGCAATATCACTTCTTTGATCAAGTTCCGTATTTCCTCCACTCGAAACAAATAACGTATCGTGATATTTATCTGAAAATATATTATTAAAGACATTCGCATCCAACCCTCGTTCGACTCCACCATTTCCAGGATTGTCTCGTCCTTCACAATAAATTATATTTTTAGGGCACACTAAATTTGCCAAATCATCAAGCGCGATAGAAAAGATGTCCTTCCAACTAGCTTTACTTCCTCTCATTGGCGTTAAAGTATAAGGTTCAGAAGCCAGCTTATATTCACCTTTAAACTGTATTACTTGGCAGTTCTCTTTTAATTCTTCTTGCAAAGTACGCAAAAAACCAATGCTATGTGTTGTAATCCATATTTGACAATTATCACCAACTAACCGATCAATCTCTAAGAGTAAGTTTTTTTGTATTGAGGTGTTAATATGCAGGTCTGGCTCGTCCAGCAAAAAAATTGTGTCACTGTATTCATCTTGTCGTAAGTACAAATCTAATAATATATCAACAACCTCTTTTTCACCTGATGATAAAACATTAAATTCAAATTCACTGGGATGATCATCTTTTGTAAAGTAAAGAGTTCCTTGGGATGCTTCTATATCACCGATACTCGATATGTTTATATCTAGGCACTTAGATATACAGCTATTTAAATCCCCAATAATTTTTAGTTTAGCTTCACTTGGCTTACAATCAGTTTGATGTAAATATCGATTAAATTTTATGTACAAACGGCGATAATTTTCCTCCATTTTATCGTCAATATCTGAAGCTGAACTAGCGCCATATTGATTTAATCTAATTTCAGAAGTAGCCTGTGATTGGTTTACTTTTAAGTTGTTGTTATATCTATAGGGGCTACGAAACGAGAAGATTGTGTTTTCTTTTCCCTCTAGTTGTTTTTCCTGCCGAATACTTTGATAGTGTCCTTCAGAAAATTCAATTTCAATATTTTGATAACCAAAGTTAGGTGCTTGATTCATGGAATGATATTGATGATCTTTGCCACCTTTATTCCCAATAGCACCATATGCATTATTATGAAATAACATCCCGTCTAAAACGCTGCTTTTACCACAACCATTAGGCCCAACTAATGCAATTATTCTTTTAGGTGTTTCTCCTAAATCAATTGTTAACTCAAAGAATCTCTTGTATCCATTCTTTAATTTAAGCTTCTTTATTCTCATTATTCTCCATTTCCTGTATGGATTTGATTAACACTTGGCCGCTAACATAGATTAGACACCAAAAATATCCAATAACCTTCTGGAATTATACACCATTTATGGGATATAACTCCGACCTATTCTTTGTAATAGCATGAAATGACTTTTTAATTTTATCGTCAGATGTAGCTATATCGGTATAAATAAAATCACGAAATACTCTTTTTTTGCCTGATCAGAATACTATCAAATATAACTACATACGGCAAATATCGCCGACCGCATCTTCCGGTTTTTGACATCGCAATTTGCGATATCAAATCGGCAAACTCTGCAGGCGACCGGGATTCTCTTAGGAGTCAGCTTTTGCGGTGCGCACGGCGCACCCTACATTCCACGCATGGTTTTCAGTTTCTTGGTTTTGCATTTCAACCCCATCGGAGCGCAGCCGAGGCGGGTCCACCCTCTGTAGCAGGCTACTGCGGAGGACGGGTGCATGAGCGCAGATAAGAACGACAAGCTGTCTGAGCGTAGCGAGTTCTTGCCGTTCCCGCGATTTTGTGCCTGGTGAGGGAAGCCGAAGGCCGCGAAGCGCCGGGGTGTCCTTTCTTGGGGGTACCCTTTCTTTGGACACGCAAAGAAGGGGTACAAAAGTTATTTCTGGCTGTTAATCAGCGTTACTTGATCGTTAAGGGTCCACAGATCATACAGGTATCCGATTCCGAAGATTCCTCCCGTCACCAGGTAGATTATTCCCGTAAGCCATTT
>JAVCDD010000017.1 GCA_030765125.1 Candidatus Hatepunaea meridiana | reverse complement strand
TTTATAATTGTTTGAAACATTAAAAGTTCCGCGTAGGGGCCGATTTATCGAGCCCTTTTGCATAAGTAGAAGGGGCTCAATAAATTGGCCCCTACGCGAAATTCGCACTTAACAAAGTAATGCTAATATTTAAGTATTATATTTCACTTGCGGTCCAACGCGCGTGAGAACCATCACACTATTGGTAAACCACTAATACCGGTTTACCTGGAAAGGGGAGATATAATGTCTCCCCTTTTCTTTTATACTCTAACATCTAAAATCCTTCACTCTAAGCTGCAATGCAACCCTGTCCATCCACCTGTTTTCTTCTGCAAAATAGACCATATCCAGAACTCGATTATTCTTTAGCTGCTGGATTTTATCCCCCATATTAAAAGCAATAGCATCAATAACAGTTCCGTTCTGTCCAACCTTAAATTTAAGATGGTTCTTTCCAACAATACGTGGTACACCAACCACTTCGAGATCATAAGAAACGAAACATGGTTTTGGATTTTTTGGACCAAACGGCGCTAATTCTTCCAATTGATGTACTATATCAAAGGATATTTCATCCAGTTGAAACTCATCATCAATCTTGATTTTGGGAATTAAGTCATCGGGGTTAATCATTTGTTTGGTTACATCGTTAAAACGCTTCTTGAACTCAGGAATATTCTCCTCTTTAATCGTCAATCCTGCAGCATATTTATGACCTCCAAACTGTAATAAAATGTCAGAGCAGGATTTAAGCGCAGAATAAAGATCAAAATTTGGAATGCTACGTGCCGATCCTTTGCCAATGCCATTTTCAATTGTAATCATAACCGTCGGACGGTAATATTTCTCGATAATTCTCGATGCCACAATCCCAATAACTCCCTGATGCCAACCTTCATTTGATAGAACAATCACCGAATCATTAGCAGGATTATATTCTTGAGATATCAATTCTAATGCTTCAATGAGTGTCTGACTATCAATCTGTTTACGACGACGGTTTTCATCTTCTAACAGACGGGCGATATGTTGAGCTTTTAAATAATCACGGGTGATAATTAGTTCAACTGCCGGTATAGCTTTTCCTAATCTTCCAACAGCATTGATACGCGGTGCAAGTCCAAAGATTATATGATTTACATCAATTCGATTCGAGTGATACCCCGCTGTTTCTAAAAGTGTTAGTATTCCCTCTTGTCCATCACTATTGAGTTTTTCAAGACCAACTTTAACAAATACCCGGTTTTCATCAACCAATGGTACTATATCGGCAGCGCTCCCGATAGCAACTAAATCAATATATTTTTCAATATACTTTAACTCAAGTTCAAGTTTTTGAAGAACCCCCTGAGCTAATTTATATGCAACGCCAACTCCGGCAAGTTCCTTAAACGGATATGCACAATCCACTCTTTTTGGATCTATTACAGCTATTGCCGGAGGCAAACTTTCACCTTGTTCATGATGATCTGACACTATTACATCAATACCATAGTCATTGGCTAATTTAACTTCAGCAATTGATGTAATCCCGCAATCTACTGAGATAATCAACGTTGCATCAGATTGACGTGCCTGTTCGATGCCACCAATCGAAATTCCATATCCCTCAGTAGCACGATCCGGAATATAAAATGATACTTCACCACATAGGTCTTTAATAAAAAGGTATAATAACGAAACAGATGTTATACCATCAACATCATAATCACCGAAAATCAGGATGTTTTCCTGGTCGCGAAGTGCCTTTATTACACGATCAACGGCTATATCCATGTCCTTCATCAGAAATGGATCATGCAATTGACTAGTTTCGGAATGCAAGAAGCGAGATACCTCCTCTTTCTGAGTGAGTCCTCGATTATTGAGCACACGGGCAACTGGTCTCGGTAAATGAAGTTGTTTCATCATTTCACCGATAATTTCTAACGTAGATGAGTTGTATAATTCCCAATTGGACTTCATATGGATCCTAATTGTTATTATTGAAATGAATTGTAACTGATACCAACTTGCGATTAGCAATTAAGATAATAGTTTAAGCGTAATTTGTATATGCAAAGCTTCTTACAAACTTAAACCTTTATGTAGATGATATTAGTAATGAGTATTGTGTGACGGGGAGAGAGAGTTATCCAGTAAGCCGAATTCTGTTCTATGCGGTCATCTATCTAGCGTTAATGTTGCCATTAACGTCAAGCGACCTACCCATAGGCAGTTCGAAACGGACCATTTCGCTTTAGTGAGATAACACTCGCTAAATGCCTATTGCTTGGTCTTGCACCAGGTGGGGCTTGCCGATCATCCGCTTTGCAGCGAATGCCAGTGAGCTCTTGCCTCACTTTTTCACCCTTATCCCAATAGATCGTGATAACTACTTATCCATCTGGTTGGGACGGTATGTTTTCTGTGGCGCTTTCCATTGTCTCGCGACACCTCGCTGTTAACGAGCACCTTGTCCTGTGGAGTTCGGACTTTCCTCATCTACTTGAACCAGCAGACGCGACCGCTCGGACAACTCCCTTTTATTGGTGAGTTTACCTGTTTGTTTTAAGTTACTCCAGGTTAGCTTGACCTATTCATCCGTCACATAATGTAATAAAACAGTTAAAACCGTTTGAATTGTTTGCAATTTGATAATACTTCAGCATTAGAAAAAAATAGAATTGATATATTATGCAGTTTGGAAAATTACATCTATAATGCTGGAATTCATTTGCTATAATATTAATGTTTATAGAACAATCATATTATTCGGTTATGCCTTTAGCTCAGCCGGAGTAGCGCAGCTTGCTGCGCGCTCGCAAGCAGACACGCATGCGCCACCGTGCAAGAACGCAGCAAGCTGCGCTACTCTGGTATTATTAAGTGGACGCGCAG
>JAVCDD010000220.1 GCA_030765125.1 Candidatus Hatepunaea meridiana | reverse complement strand
TGTCATTCTAATGCTCCAGAAGGGGTGGCTTATGAAAAATGGCTTTTCATAATATAGCTACTCCTTCACTGGAGTTCATAAATATATTAAAAACACTACCAGAAAAATTTATTTTGGACAGGTGTGAGATTGGTTAGTTTACTTATACAGTTAAGAGACTAATAAAATGAATTTTCCTGACTCCCCACACTTGCATCAATTACAAAGGGATTTGTGGCAATGGTCGAATTCAAAATCTGTTGTAATTATAGGTGCTGGATTCAGCTTGAATGCCAATCCAGAACCTGGTGTAAGAAAATACTTTCCCACATGGAAGCAATTAGCACGTCTCCTGTTTGATGAATTACATCCCATCAGGTCGGATGCTGCAACTGAAATGCTCGCTGAACACGAAAGACGATTCTATAGTACAAGTGCTCCTCGAATTGCGAGTGAATATGAAGCTAATTTTGGAAGACAAAAACTTGAAAATGCAATTCGGGTAAACATACCTGATTCGAAATATCACCCATGCGTTCTGCATGAACTGCTTCTTCAGCTACCTTGGACAGATGTCTTCACAACGAATTATGATACGTTATTTGAAATGACTGAATTATCAGAACGATCATATTATCCTATCATCAAAGCAACAGAGCTGTCTACAGCATTCTTGCCACGAATAATAAAACTACATGGGTCACTTCCTTCTCATACACCATTTATTATTACAGAAGAGGACTATTGCACTTATCACAAACACTTCGCTCCATTTGTCAATACGGTACAACAATCATTGCTTGAGAATACTTTTGTCTTGCTGGGTTTTTCAGGAGATGATCCGAATTTCCTGGCATGGACAGGTTGGATTCGAGATGAACTTGGACTTCAACACGCTCCAATCTATTTAGTAGGAAGCTTATCACTTAATAATGCAGAGAAATCATTGTTACATAACCACGGAGTAACTCCGATTGATCTTTCAACAATTTTCCATGGTGAATACACTGAACAAAATGTCCATAGAGCAGGTATAGAATGGTTCCTCAGGCAACTTCACTTATCTCGTCCACAACGCCCGAGCTTCTGGCATTACCGAAAGAACGATTTGCAGAAAAAGACCATTGAGACATTTCATTACCAGATTTGCATCTTGTCGACACTGACCAAGGTCCTGAACCACCTAAACAAATTCCGGATTTCCCACTTGATGATTCAGCTATTAAGGGAGTATTTGCGCGCTGGTGCTTCAAGAGAAAAAATTATCCCGGTTGGATAGTTTTAGGAGATGAGAAGCGTCAGCAGATATGGGAGGAAACGAAATATTGGATTGGACCATTACTCAATCGAGTACAAGGTTTGAAAGCATTAGATCGAGTACTCTTGTTTCGCGAGATCAATTGGCGCCTTGAGATTTCAATGGTTGTCCCTCGTCAAAAGTCTATCCAGCACAGAAAGCCGTTGCGCTATGAACGCTATGTAGTTCGCAACACAAAAGTGTAAATCCAATCGGCTGTCAGGGGGCGTACACCATAAGCGCTTAAATAAGAATCAAACATAATTCTTTAAATATAATGTAGTTTGCAATAATCTTTTTCTATCATTTTCCTTTAATCGTTTTTTAATTCCTTTCCAGTTTTTTAGGCAGTGATCAATTGATAGATTAGGGATAATAGCTTGTTTTACAACCATATGCAAAAACTCATATTCGCGCCATAGACTTATATTTTTTATTGGTATTGTAGATTTAGTACGATCATGTGAGGCAACTGATTGAATACCCCCATGGGAAATAAAATTCTGCCTCCTGATGAACGCATTCAGTTATTAAAGCGATTACCATTTTACCATAGAGCCAGGCTTTACTGCTCAATTCGTTTTGCATGGGAAGATGACCAACTCCCATTAGACTCTTTAAACGCTTGAATAACAGTTCTATCTGCCAGCGGCAGCGATACAAATTCAATAACTCTTCTGCTTTAAACTTGTGTCTGTTTAAGGTCGTGAACTGAATAAAATACTCTGCGTATTCAAGAGTATCAGGTTTTAATTTTACGCCTTTCTTAGAAGCATATTTGTGAAGCTTTCTCAGAGCTATCGCTATTGCTCCTTTACTTTTGCGTAAAGCTAATATTCGACCTTTAATTAAAGAACCGTTATTCGGGTCTTTAAACCATACATCAAAATCGCCAAGCGTTACATCTGCCAGGGAACGTAAAAGCGATAGAACCGATAATGATTTGCCGCGCCGATTAAAAAGAGGTAAACTGGTTGAATGAAAACGAACTAAAACATGACCGTGATTTTCGAGAACATGGACAATGCCTTTTCTTCTGCAATAACCGCGGTCACCTATTATAAGATCGTTCTTTACAATAGGATAACGCTGTAGTGATTCACCTGTTTTAGTCGTGGTTATTAGAAACGTATCACAATGTAAATCTGATAACCGGAGACTGTAATGTATTCGCCAACTGGATCCAGTGACGCCTGGTTCATTAACAATAGAGCCGTCAACAAGCCGAATATTGAACTTTTTGAAAGCTTTTTCTGGCATTGGATTGCAATTTAATTGCTTTAACAATCCTTTAGCGATCCAGAGAAACCAGTCTTTAGCAAGTCTGAGTCGGTTGATGAACGACAATTAGAATTCCCGCCTAACGACAATTAGAATTCCCACATTGAATAACAGGATCAGGTATACTATTCAGGTCACATATTAAGGAGGATCTGAATGGTCACTGATTGTCATTGTCAACCTAAAACTGAGCCACTATGATAGGGTAAAACTGAGCCACCTCGACTTCGGCGCTATTTTACCCCCTGTG
>JAVCDD010000053.1 GCA_030765125.1 Candidatus Hatepunaea meridiana | reverse complement strand
GCCGCCATTTTCCAGATAATTAACGAGAGCATCTATATCCGAATCATCCATACAGAGTACACCGGGAAGAATCACCAGATTATATCTATTGATTAACCTAAGCGTTGTGTCAGGTGTTAACACCTGACACAACGCTGATTCATTCATTATCTCAACTTCGAATTTACTGGTAGATACAAGATCGCTCCAGACTTGTATCCAAGAATCCATCTGCGTCTGTGAATTAAGCGGATCCAGGTAACGAAGCGTCGCTTCGGGTTTTACCAATAAAACACGTATACTCGATTCCGCCCATGACACTCCATATTGTAATATGAATGATAATAGTAAAGCGGTAAGTACAGTGTTAAATCTCGCTTTATTTCCAGGCGTTCTTATCATCATTGAAACCGGTATTACCCATTTCTTCACCTCTTTTACCTGAAGCTTGAAAACGACGTAGTTTTATAGTCTCATTTGGTGGTGGATTGTTGCTTCCTATTCCTTGTTGCTGTTGGGGATTTACATTTCCAGGCATAGGTTGAACATTTCCGCCTTGTGTATTAAACATATTCATAAAAGCTGCCTGCGCTCCACCTGGTTGCGATTGGGGTTGACTTTCCCGCTCGAAGGGATTAGTATCGTCGAATGCAGGTTGCCTTCTCCCTTGTTGGAATGATGTTGATCCAGGACCAAGCAATTGCGATGGTTGTTCGGGCATTTGTTGAGGTATTTCATCAAAATATCCTGGTGGCTGTTGTTGTGGCTGTTGTTGTGGCTGTTGTTGCATCGGCGCTTGTTGTTGCGGTGCTTGCATCGCATATTGAGTATTAACAACGACATTTGGCGCATAGCGAGGATCAGCTTGTCCGTATTGTTGTTGCTCCGGCATGATAGGCTGAGTCTGCTGCATTGCTGGTTGTAGCGCTTGCTGTGGTACTGTTTCCGGTGCCGGTTGCTGTTCTTCCTGCTGAGGCGTTTCTTTCTGAAGCCTGGGATCACTGCCGGGAACTCGACGATCTGCAATTTTTTCCATAGTTGCAGCCGACAGCACTACAGTTCCCCTGCGCTTCTCTTTCCGCTGATCGACGCTTGATTGTTCAGGAGACTCTGCCTCTTTTTTGACTCCTTCAGGGATTGCCCCTTTTCCATCTTGTCCAATAGGGGTAAAAGTAGCCGTCTGAGTAGGCATAGCTCTCTTTCTGGCGAATGCGGAAGCAGCCCGTACTTCACGCCGTTTTTCCTTGATCCTGAAAACTGCGTAGGATGCGATCGCAACAATCAACGTGATAATCGTCGCAATAAGAATAACTGTCGATAGGATTGGAATAATATCCATTATTTCTCCAGGTTCTATACAAAAGGTGTTATGTTCATTCCTGCTTTCAACCGTAGTGGGTTGACAGCGGTTCTTACTAATAGGGTTGTCAACCCACTGCGGTTGATAGCCCGTGTTTTTTGGTTGTCAACCCACCGCGGTTGACAACTGATTCAGTCTGTTACAACGCTCCCTTACGTTCCAACTTCCCCCATCCCATTTTAAAACCGAGTAATTCTTCAATGGTGGCACTTAATTTAGCCACGTCAACGATTTGGCAAAAAACAAGACGATATACAAGAGCATAAGGAGCTAAAGCTAAATCCTCTCTCTCAATAGCAATAGCGTGTATGGCGGCGAAAGTGTCGAGCACGGTTAGTTGTACCCACCATAGCACAAGCAGATCAGATATTCCGAATATTATCGCTACTACAATAAACATAACATTTGCGGCAATATTCATCAGTGGCCAGAGAATCGCCTCAAAAATCATCTGCCACATAGTAACCGTTACCCGCCATCCCTTGCCGGGAGTAATGAGCATTGCTTTATGTTTTTTTATTGACTGTAGAATTCCGCGTGTCCAGCGATAACGCTGTTTTAATAAAGGTAAAAGCTCTTCCGGAGCTTCAGTTAGACTGATAGCGTCCGACTCATAGTCAACCTTATAATTATGACTCAATAATTTCAGGGTTAGATCACAGTCCTCAGCATAAGTATCACTTTCATAGCCTCCAACTTCTAAAATTGCACTCCGGCGAAAGAACCCCATAGGACCAGGTACAATATTCACAACATGGAAAAAGGCTTGTGCGCGGCGAACAAGGTTTAAACCTTCAATATACTCTAATGTCTGTAATTTTGTAACCAGTTTTTGTCGATTGATCACTTTTACATTTCCAGCAACCGCGGCAATCTTCGGATCGTCAAAATGACGCATCCCTGCATTCAGCGTTCCTTCAGTAAGTTTCGAATCACCGTCCATACAAACTACAACTTCCCCTATCGCTTCTCTTATTCCATAATTCAATGCATTTGCCTTGCCAGCATTCTTTTGAGTCAATACCGTGACTCTTATACTACCATGCATACCTTCCCACTTGCGAGCTTTTTCCAGCGTATCATCTGTTGAACCATCATCTATTACTATAACCTCGTAATTGGGGTAACTCAGTTTCAATAGCGATTCAATCGATTTATCAATCACTACGCCTTCATTATAAGCCGGTACCATTACTGAAGCCATTGGAATCGAGAAGGTCCTTTTAACCTCATCAATAGTTCTGGTCTGGGCGGTATGTAAAAACGAAAAGAAAATTAGCACAAAGTACCTGAATATCACGGCTAACAGGAAAATCAGCAAACTTATAACTGAAACGTTTACGATAATATTAGGAATAGAAAAATTCTGACGTAACAGTACAAAATACGTAGCAATAGTTATAGAACCAAATATAGTTACTAAAATTACCAGGACAAATCCATAACCCCATTCTTTGTGATTTGCCTCTTCTGATAACTGACCAGCCTCCTCATCAATTTCTTCTTCAGCTACTTCTTGTTCAGGTTCAACCACCGGTTTTCTTTTGAATGGTGGTTTTGGTTGATCTGATACCGGAGGTAACGGTTTTGGCTCAACAGCTTTTACGATCTCTTCAGCCTTTTTAATCTCAGGCATTATATCAGATGTTGTGTCAGGCGTAACCACTTTCGGTGTTGCATCAGGTGTTATCACCTGATGCAACTTAACAGTCTGAGTTTGTTCTTTGACCACTTTAATGTTCGTGATTGGCAAATCAGGACTTGTCGGCAATGGTCTGCGAGGTTCGGGTAATGCAACTGTCGTTGGTGCAGGCTTGAAGTCGGCTGTTGATTTTAATCCGCCGGGTGTAATATTTATATTTGGTAAATATTTGGAAGTATCGATCTTTGTGGTTGTTAATGGTGCAGATTTAAGGTCTGCGGTCGATTCTAAACCGGTGGGAGTTTTATATTTAGGGGGCTGATAATTCGGTTCTGCCTTGAGCCATCCAGGTAAATGTTTCGAATCATCATCTTCAGTAGATTTAAAAGGATGAATGGAGTTCTCAATATCTGTCGTTTTATCGTTCGTTTTTGTTTCAGTGGTTGATTTTAAGCTGTTGGGAGTTATATATTTTTCCGGCTGATGATTTGGTTCTTCCTTGAACCATCCAGGTAAAGGTTTGGAATTATATGCATTAGTAGATTTATAAAGATGAATGGAGCTCTTAATATCTGTCGTTTTATTATCCATTTTTGTTTCATTAGAATCCTTTCCTACAGAATTATCAGCGAGTTTGCTGCTTTTTGAAACAGATGGCTTTTCAGAGCTGTTAATTAGTTTCTCATTAGCGTCATTCTTCGGAGGATTAAAACGAAGAGATCCGTTTACTCCATTTTTAGATGAAGCTGAATTGCGTGTAGGTTTTTCACCTTCCCATGATTTCGGTTGAAGATTATGCAGCCCGGTCTTGTTTTGGTCTTTCATAATCTTTTCCCACATTTCTTTAAGTGAAGGCTTACTGTTTTCCCTGTTATTCACAATTAATTACCATTATACTTAATTATCTACTCCAGGTAAGTGAAGCGGTAAAACCACTATATTCATACCTGCCATCAACACGATTGGTAAGAAGGTTTGAATATGCTAATCCCAGATAAACTGCTTTTTGGAGGCGATATTGGACAATACCGCTTATGTTCCTGGTAGCATCACCAGTGGTTAATACTTTACCGAAGCTCGCGCGCAATTTATAATTCCACCTTGGGAATTTGTTTTGCAAGACTATAACACCGCTCAATGTAGTATACTTATCTACAGGTGTCCAATACCCTTCTTTCTGACTTTCTGCTTTAATGGCATCGTAGCGTGCACCGACCTGTATATGTTTCTGAATCAGATAACGTCCTTCCGACCAAAGATCGGTTCTACCGTTGCCATCCGAAATGGCAAGATATGCAAGTTCTCCCTCGATAATCCATTTCTTAATATTTGTATATTTTCCGATTAGACCGAATTTATCACATCTGAGTGAGTCTTGCCAGGTTTGCAGCGCCATCGTTGATGCTATGTCGAAAACGGCGTCTCGTGATGAATAAAACACGGTAGCCCATAATCCGTGTAGTTCTTCAACATCCTGAAAATCATGTGATAGTTCCAGGCGGTATTCAGTAGATTTGCGGTTGGCAAATGTATATCTCCGAACTTTAAGATTACCAAGCGTCAGAGGATCGAAATGGTAATCAAGATTTCCATATAAGAACCAGGCGTTTTCTGAGAATAAGAACCGATCCGTTGAGTCAGTCTGCTCGAAATACATCTTTCCCAGTCCTGCCTCAGTTTTCATTCTGAGTGAGATGCTGACAACAGCGCCACAATAAAGCTCCCGCAATTTAAAATCTTCATTATCTTGAGCATTACGATAAACACCTCTTATGCCACGAAAGGATGCTTCATTAAGTTCATCAAGCGCGTTCTGTGCTAACTCATTGTCCGGATTGATTGCTACGACGTGGTTGTATTCATCCAGCGCCGCATAAGGATTTCCTTGCCAGCGATAAATATCAGCCATAGCCAGATGGCATTCCATAGATTCCGGATTTAGTCGTAATGCCCCTTCAAATTCAATTAGTGAACGGTCATACTTGCCCGTCCAGGATAATACCAAAGCATACTGAAAGCGATAGTCGAAATTCCCCGGATTTTCCTCTGCTATTTGAGCATATATCTCCATGGCTTTCTCGACTTCCTGATTGGCAATCAACTGTTCTGCTAATTTCTGTAAATATTTTGTGTCATCCACCTCGAACGGACCAATCGTCTCCTGTTGACTCTCAAGCACCAGACGGTATTGTGCAGCCGCTTTTTTGGCTTGACCCTCTTGAGCTAACATATCTGCGTATTTGATTCGGGCATTCATATCTTCAGGATGTTCTGAAACCCATATCTTAAGCTCTACCAATTGTTTTTTTCGATAAGCGATCTTTTTTTCTTCTACTTCTGTCAGAAAAGAACGCAACCTTGTATTGTTTGGGTCTTCCTCAAGTAGGATTTTTATATGTTTTGCAGCTTCGAAATATCTGTGCGTATCGTAAAGCAATCCTGCTAATCGACGTCTTAAACCAATATCATCCGGACTTTCTTTCACTTTGATCTCTAACATTTTAACCATTGGACCGACATCTTTATCGAGCCAATCTAAGCCTTGCTTTGCCTGGATATCTAATGAGTCTCCTTTAAGTATTTCTTTATAAACAGCTTTTGCATCATCGTATTTACCCTGCCTGCGAAGCGCTTCCGCATAGCCAATCTTTGATCTTGGATCATCAGGATGGCTTTGTAAATCCTGCTTATAGATTTCTTCCGCTTCCTCGACGTTCTTATCCGAAATCAGGAAGGCATCCGCCAAACCTAAAGTAGCTTTACGACTATCAGGTAATGTTATACTTATGATACGGAATTCTTCAGCGGCTTCATCACTTCTTCCCGCCCAGGAAAGCGCTGTAGCTCGATTTAGTCGGGTTGTATAATCGAGCGGATACAACTCCAAATAAACATCATAAGCTTCTATCGCCTTAGGAAAATCCGGTACAGAAACATAATAGCGTGCCAAGTTAAGCAATGCAGTTGTATCTTTAGGGTTATCTTGAAGTTTTGACTCATAAACCGCGATCTTCTTCTGGTTGCGTTTCAGTTTTCGTATTTCGATTTCTGCAGCAATTTTCTGAGCAACAGCGTCGTCCGGTACGGCTGTCAGACGTCGCTTTACCAGTGAATCTGCTTCCCACTCGCGGCCAACTTCCATATAATGACGAGCCAGTATATTCAGGGCTTCACCGGTAGGATTTCGTTCTGCTTCCTCAACCAATCGTTTTGCCCGATAACCGGGCGTGTTAACAATTCGTTCGATCTTTTCCTTTGCATCTTTATCGTTTGGTTTTACTTCCAGCACCTTGCGGTAAGAAAACAATGCCGACTCCTCATTTCCCTGCCAATAATATATATTACCGATAAGCATCCTTGCCTTGACGTGACGGGAATTCCTGGTAAGTATAAGACTTAACTCATTGAAGCTGGCGTTAAAATTCTTTGACCAAGCGTATCGTTGAGCCAATTCAAATCGAACGTTATCATCCTTTGTATTTTTAGCAAGGTATTTCTTATACATAGCAATACCTTTATTCGTTTTCCTGTTAGCGCAAAGGTAGCGAGCGTATTCTAATAATATTGCAGGTGATTCGCCAGAACTTTGGAGCCTATTCTCGTAATCCTTAACCTTCCTATTATATATATTTGCCCTGTAATTAGCCGCTAAAGCAGCGAATTCCTTCACACGCTTATCATCTGGTTTGGCACGACGCAGCTTATCAATATGCGGTATAGCCTGCGGTAGCCGATTCAAGCGAAGCAATAATTCAACCAAGATCTTTCTTGTGTTGTTATCTCCAGGTCGCTGCTTCAAGTAATCCTCATAAACGGTAATTGCTTCCATCAACACACCGTGCTGTTCAAGCGTCTTGGCACGGTTAAGCGTTTCACCTGGATTTTCAGCATTTGCGATGGAAGTAATAAACATTATTGAAATTAAAGCAGTAAACATAAGCATAGCAAGCTTATTACCTATAAATTGACGTTTATCTAATATATTTGTGTGAATGACACCCGTTGTCAATCCAATGCGGGTTGTGCGGGAATGACAAAAATATCTACGTTGTTGCGAGCGAAGCGAAGCAATATCGTTGTTTATGTGAGACAAAGAGATTGCTTCGTCTCTTCGTTCCTCGCAACAACGTGGTTCCTGCACATCCTGACTGCGGTTAACAGCATTGCTACATAATCCACTGTCAGCAGCGGTGGATTGACAGTCTAAATTGGGTTGATTGTGTAAATTATGACAATTGTTTTTCATATTATGTATTATGCATGTATTTTAACGAAATTTTTCGAAACATCTGTAACCTGGGACATCAGATCATTGACGTTATCCCCATCTTCAGGATAAATAGAGGTTGCAGTAAGAACATTTAGATGCCTCCCTACCTGAATACTATATTTATGTCCCAGTTCTTCGCTTAATTCATTGATGACCCGATTGGCAAACGCCAGCGCTCCATCACGCTCTGTATCTTCGAGGAGCACAACAACTTTATCCATATAGCGACAAGCGCTGTCGTTTATACCACGTAGCGATGAAGTGATGATTTGTGCTACATTTTTAACCAGTTCCAGCCCTTGTGGGAGATGAGAAAGCTTGGACATCTCACCAATGTAAACCATCTTAAAAGAAACAAGAGCAAAAGTGGCGTTTGACTGGTTGGATTGCCAGATCTGCCTGCTGAGCAATGCCTTGAAAGCAGATGGTTTCTGAAGGTTCATTGCGCCATTGGGCTCCTCATCATCGGTAACGGGGAAATTCACATCGAAGTCTTCAGGAAGCACGCCTGGTTTTATCGTAATGCTTCGTTTTTCTATCAATTCATCCAGTGTTCCGTATACCTTCAGAGCTTTTTCTAAGGTTTTAATCAAATCCAAAGGGGTAAAGGGTTTGATAAATAACCCATCTGCACCAGCGATTTTAGCAGTTTGGTACGTCAAACGAGCATTGCGCTTCTCTATATATAAGAAGATAGGGAGCTTTGGATATGCATCACGTAATTGAGTCAGTGTGCGCCGCCAGTTCGGATTGGCAGGGGACACATTTAATAGAAAAAGATCGCAGTCGAGGTTCATCATCTGTGTCTGCAGTTCTGTCTCTGTCCCAAAGACGTAAGTAACGCTGTCTTTATGAAATATCTCTTCAATCTGAAGCATCGTATCCTCGTCTTGATCCAGTATCCCAATATGAAGCGGTAATTCCTTAATTGAATCCGTACGATTCTTCACAGTTTGAACGCCCAAGTGGGCTCGTTTCGATCCCATGTCCTGTACAAGACCTTCTCCGTACTCCATTTTCATCTTGAAAGACAAAGGTGGATTTTGTCGATTAATCATTTTATGAACAGAGAAAAGACGTTGAAGGTTTTCATCGGTGCCACTTTTTGATAAGACAAACGAGCCAACCACCGCATCCTCAATCAACTGAATGATGCGCTGTGCTGTCTGACTGTTCGGATCACCGGTTGTTACCAGAGTAGTAACATTTAGAGCTTCGAGTGAATTCATAAGCGAATAGATATAATTCACAAGTTGTGATTCACTCGACATCATCATCAAGGGATGAAGAGTATCAAAGACGAGTCTGGAGCAGCCATAATGACTAATATACTGTTCAATCTCACCGAGCAATTGAACGATTGTTCCGTAAGTATACTGACGACCAAGTATCACTTTTGGGTACTCTATAAGAATTAACCTGTTGTCATTAAGGTATTCTTCCAGATTGATACCCATTGCTTCAGCTTTTAAAATGACGTTTTCGATACGGTCGTTAGATATCATCAGACCGTTTTCGCCATTTTCGATTCCTGCACGCAGGAACTGCAGGGCAAAGGTTGTGCGACCTGACTGTGAAGGTCCGCGCACCAGATAATTTCGATTGGAATAAAGACCGCCAATCGAAGCGTCTAAAAAATCTAAACCTGAACTAACTCTTGTGTACATCATTGATCTAATCCTGTGTTGATTGATTATCAAATTTGAGTGTCAATTTATGAAAAGTCGTTTATAACAAAGTGAAATAAACGTTTAGAAATCGTTTGAATCATAAAAAAAATAAAAAAATATTTTTTTAAGCATTTCTTTAATTTTTATTTATTATTCAATTATTTTTTTAAAAACTTTATTAACAATTACATAAGGCTAATCTCTGAATCCTTTTGCGGAAACAGGTATATATCGATCACAGAGACCTCTTTTTTTTATCTCGGAAAATATTTATGATTCTGTCGCTAAAGTCAATAATTTCAGAATTACCTTCCCGTTTTATCATTCTCGCGAAAGCAGAAATCCTAAATAATCAACCACATAACACTCTTCAAACTGGATTCCCGCTTTCGCGAGAATGGCAAAATGGGAAGTTTTTCAACAGAATCATTGATTTGGAATGATTATTACCGTTCTTGAATGATATAATCATTGCAGCAAACTGAAACCTTGATTTTATAAGATTAAACAACTATATTCTAAGTATTGATAAGAGAACGCACATTCTTGTCCGCCATCTCTATCTTATATAAGGAGAGAATTTAATTCAGACGCCGGTTAAAAATCCATTAAGCGCCCAATTCTTTGGTGGTGTTAGACTTTTACGTGGACGAAAGATGTTGACCGGATTCGCCACCCAGAAGGTACTTGGTTTATTTTGCTACTTATTAGAAAATAAAAACCAATCCAGTGGACGTGAAAAACTGATGTCAATATTCTGGGGTGAGTCGCCTGAAAACCAAGCGCGGTATAACCTGCGGTATGCCTTATGGAATATCCGCAAGCTCTTTAAGGAATCAGAAAAGGATATTGATCCGTTAATATGTAATCGAGTTGACTGCCAAGTAAGTCCAGACCTACCTCTAATTATAGACACTTACGAATTTTCCGCTATACTTGCTGATAAGGAGGAGCGTGCTGAAACACACACCGCTGGTACAGAAGAAAGTCATAGAGGTATATTATATCAAACAACTGCAAATCGCGCAGAGGGGCTTGAGCGTGCTGTTGAGATGTATAAAGGTCCATTCCTGGATGGTTTTACGGTACGCAATCTGCCGGAATGGGAGGAATGGTTATATCATCGTCGCGAGGCTTTACACCAGGATTTCCTGAATGCTGCTGTTGAACTCGGGAACTACTATCTGGTTACCGATCAAGCTGAACGATCAATGACGGTCTTTATGCGCGCCCTGTCTCTCGCTCCGGATCTTGATCCGGCTCACGAAGGATTAATCCGTGCTTATGCTGATCAGGGAAGATCAGCGGCAGCAATGAGGCAATATAATGCCTATACAAAAGTAATGGAACGTGAGTATAACGCTCCTCCCGGTATAGAAATCACCGAGCTTATAGAAAAACTACGCTCAGGAACTTATGTCAGATCGTATCCGAAAGCGATAGCACACAGAGAAGCGCAGTCTATCGATATAATTGAATCCGATAATCAAACCGATCAGAACTTATCGACTGAAGGTGTCGCTATACAGGAGGAAATTCTTAAGCAAACAGAATCCCAGGTTCAAAATGGGGAACCGCATACTCTAACTGAGACAGGATATAAGGAAGAGTCGTTCTTTATCGGCAGGGATCAGGAATTAAATGACCTTAAACAAATAATCGAGGAAGTAAAATCTGGACGTGGGCAGGTGCTTATTATTTCCGGTGAAATGGGCATCGGAAAAACGACTCTCTTTCAAAAATTACTACACAAGGTTCCCGATTCGTTTTTTATTGGTATCGGTGAAGCACAAGAGATTAGCGCTTCAAGACCATTAGAAGGATTGATGCAAGTGCTTGAATCATTCGAGAAAGATGATAGATTATCGGAGGAACAAAAAGCTAAATTGAAAGAGCTGTTTGATATGGAAAGAACGGTAGGAGATCAGCTTGAGAACTCTACAGAGATTCATCTTTTGGAAGCGATACGACGCTGGATCATTTCGTTATCTAAAAAAGCGCCGGTATTAATGGCAATAGATGACCTGCACTGGGCGAATGAAGCCACACTAAGTGTATTTGCATCTCTGGCTCAGGATGCTAAACGTTTGCCTCTATTGATTGTAGGGATTTTCCGCACCTTCGAACTGCAATCGGAAGATGTGATTGCATCTTCTTTAATAAGTATAGCTCGAACCGGCAGGCTTAGACGCATCGAATTGGAGAACCTCTCAACCGATGAAACAATTCAATTGATCTCCAATAAAACTGCCAAAGTTGGGGATCAAATTGTGATGGAGGATATCAAACAACTTTGCAAATTCAGTTGCGGGATACCATTATTTGCGGTTGAACTGGCAAATTTCATTGAAGATGGGCGGTTAGACATTCTACAAAGCCCCAAACTTCTTGACCGTCCCGATTTCACATCTGATAATGTGCAAGACGTCGTTCCACCTTTAATGTTGAAAATAGCAAACCTCCGCTTAAGCCAATTCTCAAAACTTCACGTTGAACTCTTGAAATCCGCTTCTTTAATTCTGAGTGATTTCAGTTTAAAATTGATTCAATCACTGATTGGTGGTGAAGAAGATGTATTGGAGGATGCACTCGTTGATCTCGAACATCGAAATGTACTTCATCATGTTGAAAAAGGCGACGATCTTGTCTTTGCTTTTAACCATCAAATGATAAAACTGGCTTTTATTGAAACAATTCCATCACTGGAGCGCCGACGTTTTTATAAGAAGATTGTAAAAACAATCAAGGAAGTTAATGAAGATTGCAGTACTGATGCTATGGCTTACTATTTGTATAATGCAGGTGAGCGAACGGATGCTATACCTTATTTGTTATCAAGTTCACGCTTATGGTTTGGTTACGGTGATAAACAGGTTGGACTCAGATATTCTAAAGTAGCGTTTGAAGTAGCAATGGAAAAGTTCTCAGACAAACCGGAACAAATGGTTAAGGTGTTGTTAGAGCACGGAGATAATCTGTTGCATCACGGTCTTGTCAAAGCAGCGATAGATGTGTATACCGATGCTATTGGTAAACTTGAGGCACAAGACGATAAAGGTGAGCAAGCAAGTATATTAAGTCGTAGAGAGGAAATGAAAGCGCTGTTGAAGAAAGAACCGGACAAAAAAAAAGCAGATCTGTCACCCTTGGCGCTGGTTATTACTAAACGGGCATTAGCTAACGTTAAACTTACGATAGGCGACAACACCGGTGCAGAAAAGCACTTATCGGAAGCTGAAAAGTTGCTTGATAAACTACCGGATATGGACTTAACCCATCGTGAAGCAGGAATGCTTTTCCAAGTCAAAGCAAAACTTCATATATATAATAAGGAATACAGCGATGCGATCATTATCTTGAATAATTCACTTGAACTATTAAAACATAATGGTATTGATTCTGAAGTAAGTGAATCTTATCTATTGATTGGACATGCTTATCGCCTGCTTGAGAAGTATGACAAGGCTGAGGAAGCTCTCCAAAACTGCTTTGATATCAGTGGGAGCGAAGACGATCCAACGATTATGGTTCATTATTATCACGAACGAGGGATACTATTATTAAAACTGAAGGAATTCAATGAAGCAGAGCAACATTTACAACAAGCGCTTGAACTAAGCCGGGGAAATACATTTCTGTCATCAGAGTTGCTGTCCATTACTAGAGATTTTGCATCGGTTGTAGCTGCCCAGGGAAAGATTGACATTGCTCAAAAGCTGTTTAAGATAATTGATTTAAGCACTGATGATAAAATTGATACAACGGATATAGCTAAATTGAGTGAGTTATTGGATGAGTTAGGTGTTGGTGAATAGTTAAAAAACTAATCGGTTATGCCTTTAGCTCAGCCGGAGTAGCGAAGCTTGCTGCGCGCTCGCAGGCAGATACGCATGTGCCATCGTACGAGAACGCAGAAAGCTTTTCTACTCCGGTATTATTAAGTGGACGCGCAGCAAGCTTCGCTACTCCGGTGTTATTAATTTTATACATTGCTGAGCTAAAGGCATAACCGATAAAACTAATTTTGCAGGATTTTATACAATAAATTGTTTGATTGTTAAATTGTTCTAAAGTTTTAGAACAATACAGCAATATAACAATTTAACAATTTAACAATAAACATATATTATTATTTCAAAATGCTGTTTTCTTACTTGACAATCGTCGGAGAACAGCATATATTTATGCCAAACAAATATTAGCACTCTTTTAAGAGGAGTGCTAATAACAATAAGTCATACTTTACGTCATCCCGAAGCTTCGGGTTGTTGTAAAAAGAAATCAATAAAGATATGGAGGAGATGTGAATCTTCACCCCGTAGACGAACGGATAATCATCAAACCGATCGAAGAAGAAGCAGAACGCAAGATCGGTAGTATCATCATTCCTGATACAGCAAAGGAAAAACCGCAAATCGGTGAAGTAATTGCAATCGGTGATGATGTCATTAAAACCAATGAGACACGCAAGAAGCTGTCAGAATTGGTCAAAGTCGGTGATCGCATTATTTACGCTAAGTACGGCGGTTCCGAAATCAAGATTGATAACGAAGAATATATGCTGATTTCACGCAACGATATTCTTGCGGTATTCAAGTAAAAAGTTATGTCAGGCGTTAACACCTGACATAACAAAATAAAGGAAAAAGAAATATGCCAGGTAAAGAAATAAAATTTGACGTCGACGCTCGCCAGGCTTTAATGCGCGGCGTTAATAAATTAACCGACGTGGTTAAGGTTACACTTGGTCCAAAAGGACGCAATGTATTAATAGATAAGAAATTCGGCGCTCCTACGTCAACCAAAGACGGTGTAACAGTTGCCAAAGAGGTTGAACTTGAGGATCCCATTGAGAATATGGGCGCTCAGATGGTGCGCGAAGTTGCTTCAAAAACTTCCGACATAGCCGGTGATGGAACCACTACAGCAACAATTCTTGCTCAGTCAATCCTCGCTGAAGGATTACGCAACGTAGTTGCTGGAGCCAACCCGATGGAACTCAAACGCGGTATCGATATTGCCGTGAAAGAAGTTGTCGCACACATTGCGACGCTGTCAAAGCCTATAGGCGCTAACTGGGATGAGATCGCACAAGTAGGCGCTATCAGCGCTAACAACGATGAGAACATCGGCAGATTGATTGCTGAAGCGATGGAAAAAGTCGGCAAGGACGGCGTTATTACCGTTGAAGAAGCAAAGGGCACCGAGACTACCGTTGAGTTAGTCGAAGGTATGCAGTTTGACCGCGGTTATCTGTCGCCATACTTTATCACAGATCCTGATAATATGGAAGCAGTACTCGAAGAGCCGATGATACTTATCCACGACAAGAAGATTTCAGTTATGAAAGACCTGCTGCCGATCCTTGAGAAGACCGCTCAGATGGGCAAAGGTCTATTAATCGTCGCTGAGGACGTTGAAGGTGAAGCATTAGCTACGTTAGTAGTCAACAAGCTGCGCGGCACGCTCAAGATAATCGCCGTCAAGGCTCCGGGATTCGGTGACCGTCGTAAGGCTATGTTGGAAGACATCGCTGTTCTGACCGGTGGACGCGTTATTTCCGAAGAGATTGGATTCAAGCTTGAAAACGCCGTTATCGCCGACCTCGGCAGCGCCAAGCGCGTTGTGATCGACAAGGATAACACTACCCTCGTCGAAGGCGCCGGCAAGACCGATGACATCAAGGGACGTTGCGACCAGATCCGCAAGCAGATTGACAACACTACTTCCGATTATGATTCCGAGAAGCTGCAGGAACGTCTTGCCAAGCTGTCCGGCGGCGTTGCCGTATTAAACATCGGCGCTGCGACTGAAATCGAGATGAAAGAAACCAAGGCTCGCGTTGAGGATGCTCTGCACGCAACTCGCGCCGCGGTTGAAGAAGGTATCATTGCCGGTGGCGGCGTTGCTCTGCTGCGCGCTCAGGAAGCTCTTGACAAGATTGCTCTCGAAGGCGATTTAGCTCTTGGCATCAAGATCGTTCGTCGTGCCATCGAAGAACCGATTCGTCAGATCGCTGCAAATACAGGCGTAGACGGCGCCGTAGTGACCGAAAAGGTTCGCGACGCTGAAGGTAATCTCGGTTTTAACGCCCGCACTGAAGTTTACGAAGACCTGATGAAAGCCGGTATAATTGACCCGACCAAGGTTGCACGCTGTGCACTTGAGAATGCTGCCTCAGTAGCAGGAATATTGATTATGACCGACGCAACTATCAATGATTTACCTGAAGAAGAAAAGATGCCTCCGATGCCTCCTGGTGGCGGTGGTATGGGTGGTATGGGTGGTATGTATTAATATCACTTTTGTTGTGTAAGGTGTTAACACCTTACACAACAAACTCTTAGTACAAAAGTGCGAAAGAAACTTTCTTTCGCACTTTTGTAACTCTATAGTTGAGGTTAACTCGTTCCCACGCTCCAGCGTGGGAACGCATAACTGGTAAAATAATACTACCTAATCAACATAACTTTCCGTACTACACTAACGTCCTTTGATCGCAACTTCATTAGATAAACCCCAGACGTCAAACAACCCCCATCCCAGACAACCGAATATCGCCCGCTATCCATAACTTCGTCAACCAACGTCTTTACCAGCCTGCCGGCAATATCATATACACTTAGAGTGACTGATCCTGCTTGAGGCAGGTTGTAGCCTATCCGGGTTTGTGCATTGAAAGGATTAGGGGAGGCGTTATAAAGAGTGAAGCATAGCGGGATAGGGTAATTGGGAATATCGTTGACATCATTGTTTTCCTCGACTGTAAGATGCAACCAAGCGCTGTCACAGTTATCTTCGCTGTCCGCTTCGGCTACGGTCAGCATCAGAGAATCCACACCGAACCAGTCATCTTCTGAAGTCACAATTAATCGGTTGTCTTCTATTTCACCGAAAATATGTTCTCCGTTCTCAACATCGAAGACGAGAAGAGTATCAATCTCAATTGATGAACGACAATTATTCTTCCCAGTCAGCGACAATTATAATTGTCGTTCATCACTGGTTAACCATATATACTTATACTATCCTGATACTTGATTTCCCTGCTAATATAAGGTATATTGGTTTTGTCATAATAATTAACTAACATTTCCCACTTCAACCTGTTTCAATAGTAATGGGTTCATTGTGGAGATTTGCAAAACAATGTAATAACTCAATAGCTTCTTCACTAGAGCCGCTTCTTATCAGTTCACTT
>JAVCDD010000021.1 GCA_030765125.1 Candidatus Hatepunaea meridiana | reverse complement strand
TGCTTGTCCATAAACAGCAATATCTCCTGGCAAACATAATCTTTCCTTTGATCGAATTATGTAAAAATCGTTCTGTTCAATTCTAATAGTATTCCCATCCTCATCAAAAGATATTGGCTTCCAAAAATCTTTTGGATTATATTTACCTTTAGGTGCTGATAGATCAATAACATATTTTACATTATTAATTGCTTTATATGCTGAAGCCTTTTCATTACTACAGATATTTGTATGAGTGATGTCTACAGATAAATAGTCGAATTGTTCAGGTTGAACACTCTTATTTCTCATACCTTTAAGTAATGCTCCATAATAACGATAATGATGATTAGAAAGCAAACTAAGGGAAGCAGAACCACTAAAGAAACGTAACTGATTTAGTTTGATTCCTTTTTTTATTCTAATCTTAAAAGTAATTGGAGTGATTTCGACATAAAGGTTTATTACTTTTCCTTTTAGATTTTGATCTTTGCAAATCTGCGGACAAGGTAACTCATCGTAGAAATCGGAATGATCTGCTATTAATCTTGTTAATACATCAAGTCTGCCAATAGTGCTCTTTCCCGTAGCTAACCCGTATAAATGTAGTTCTTTATCTATTTTATACTTTTCTTGTAGTTCAACAACGTATGTTTGACCTGGTTCAAGATCAAAACCATCACTTAGTTCATTTGAATTATCAACATATTTATTTGATTTTAATATTTCTCCGTAGGACTCATCTCTATTTCCCTTTATCCCACCGTGCATTACCCAAATTTGATTCCCAAGATGAAGATCTATAGAAGATAATCCTATCTTCTCCGGAGGCTCAGGATATCCAGATATTATATCTTTTTCTACTAACAACTTAAGTTGTTCTCGACGAAGAACACCGGGTCTGTACTCGCTAATATTATTATCTCTTGTTGCCATTAAAATATATCCTTGTTTAGTTCTATACCCCAAAAATCCGAACCACCCATTCCACCCCCACCCAACTAAGCATACTCCCCACAAACACCGCCCCCATCATCAACAGTTTCATCAAATCAGCGCCCTTCAGTGTTCCGAGTAATTGGGGTTCTTTAGAAATATAAGCCGATGCTGCATAGAATTCTTCACCTATTAGTGTATAATCGCACGCCACCACGAAAAACGGCAACTGATGAATATTTGCTGTGCCGGCGATTTGAATGGCACCAGTCGAAAAGCCGATCTCGGAAACTATCAACGACTCGGCAAAGAACGCTCCCAGAAAGAAATGCGCCGCTGTCTTCTGACGATTCATAATGCCCGTCACGCCAGCCGTGAAAGCGAATTGCTCGTCCGATAAATAACGTATGTCGTCAGGGTTATAAGCGTCCGGTCTGCCTGATCTGAGGAATCCTTCCTTGACCGATTCCTCTGCTAATGGCACCACGAATGCTCGGTTAAGCGGTACGATTAACTGGATGTCATACTCAGCACACCTCTTCGACACCTCGGTCAGGATTACCATTGATGCAATAGTTTGTATATTGTCCACATCCATAATACCGGGGATATATAGCGCCGGTCGTCCCATCTCGGTAGCTCGACCTAACGCTTCGTCCATAGCCTCCATACCAGCGATCCGTCTTATGAATAACGACTTACCCTTCCTAGTTCGATCAATGTAAAAAAGAACAGACCCAAAATAGACCAGGATAACGAAAAATACATTCGCTCTTTGAACATTAAACCAGCGCGGTTTGGCGACTGCCTCTTCTGAAACTAGAGAAATCGTCTTCCATCCTTGGACCTTTGTTATAATCCTGTATTTATAATTAACCCCAGTCAGAAGCCTGAACCCTGCATCGGGACGATCTCGATCAACAAAGCTTGTATCATCACCAGACGCTTCACCTACTTGAATCCACTTCTTTTTACTAACCGTTGCCCGCTCAATTATATAACCATCAATTACTTTACCAGGTGGCTTTGACCAGATTATTAATAATGACTTCCCGTCACCATCCGGAGGATTGACCACTTCAGGAATGAACGGTCCGACAATAGGTGATTGCGAGAGAACCATCTGTCTTTTCATACATAACGCTGATGAAGCAATGAAGAGGAAAACAGATAATAAGCAAATGGTAATATGTCGGAGATTAGGTTTCATTAAACATATTGAATTTACGATAAACAACTGCATTATCAGTAGGTTGGACACTTTTATCCAACTCAATCGTTACAGGATTTTTTTTCAGACAAGAGTGTCTAACCTACTTGCAGGATTTGTCAGACAAGAGTGTCTAACCTACTGAATTGCTTGCTCAAAAAACACTCCCAATCCACTGTCCAAGGAAATCCATCCGCCCGATCAGCAGTGAGATACGCGCCATAACCGTGTATCCGAACGCAGCGCCGAAAGCAACCATTAACACCCAGATGCCAACCCGTGCTGTACCTCCGAACCAGCCCTTGTGTTCCTTTGAGAAGAAAAAGTACACTAATGCCGACAGCACACCTCCGACAATGACAATATTGGAAATTGTATCTAAAAGGCTGAATTTGCCGTCAACAATAACGATAAGCGGTATTAATGTAGCTTTGATCTGAGCAATGAAATCGGATTGCAGGTAACGAGTCAGATTAGTTCCTGCTGCATATCCTATAATCAACGCCATTGGCCAACGCGACATCCAGGATACCTTAGGCAGCAGCCTCGTCAACAGCATTAGACCGAATATCAGAGGCACAATTCGACCATACTGCCAGTACCAGGTTTGCTCGTTAAGACTGTTCATCACGTTCTGCGCCTCCGCGGGATTGCTTGAGAACCATCCTACCGATGGAGGATAAAGAAAACCAATCAAGTTGGGGATTAATGTCGTCCAGAAACCGACGACCATCCAATATGCAGCTGATACACCTACGAACAGGTGTTCAGCAAACTTATAGAACGGATTGTCCTTGTACAGGAAACTGAAGATCATCAACGTCAACAACCCGCCGACCCAAAGTCTGAATATTTCTACTAATTCCATAATCCGCTCACTCCATCCTTGCCCGCTTCTCGCGTCCGCGCTGGACGAAGAAGGCGATGTTACCGATTACCACGAAAAAGATGATTACTAAGTGCGCTACCATTTGTGGAACCATTAATTTTATCGCGCCGCTGCTGACTGCTTCATACTCCGGATATTTATGTACCAGCGCCGCCTGGTATTCAGCAGCGCCCTGTAAACCACCCATGAAACCGAGCAACTGTTTGGGATAGTACGGGTAGAGCAACGGAGCTTCAACCGCCGTTACCCCGCCTGATACGGGGATGCTCCCTCGGTCACCGGCGAACTGAACCCATTCCTTAAGCCCCGGCTTCCCGGAAGCGATGCTTAGAATAAAATCAAAGTCCGTTAAAGCATTAGTTCCCTCCATCATAGGCAGGGAATTTATATCAGCGCCGTTTGCATCGGTAGTGTACATTCCCTTCAGATCGGTGAATATGGCGTTTATCAATCCCTGGTTACCGGCTTTGAAACCAAGTTGAACATAATCCACACCGTAGACTTTATCTGGGAACTCTTTGGCGATAACCGTTTCAATGGTGATATTCGCCTGTGCTTCACCTGTCGCCCAGACAGCCATCATATAGGTTTTGTGTCCCTTTATCATACAATGCCGGGTTAATCCATCCGCCATCGGCTGGTTTTCCGGAACGGTTGCCGGACCATAGTCGAACGAAATCAGCACCTTCGATCCTGTGGGCAGTTCCTCGACCTTATCGAAGATTGATTGAACAATCGGCGATGGTCGAACAGGCAGCGACGTATTCATCAGCATCGGAATGATGACCGCTAACGCTATTAATAGAAAGATAATGCGGCGGTCAATTGAAGCCAGTTTGTCAATGAGCGACATATTATTTCTCCTGTCCTAAATAGCTGCGTTCGATGCCCAGGATCAACTTCAGCGACATAGAGATGATACCCAATGCGATACCGATCATAATAGCTCGTTGACCAGCAAGGTTGGGCACAGACATTATCCAAGCGGAGAGTGTCGGAATATGTAAAAATTGCAGTGGTTCAGGCAGCCAGAACGTCAGATAATAACCCAACGGCGTGCGACCAACCAGGATAATGAAAGCGGTAACCAGCAAGATTGTCGCTTCGCGGGTCTTGGCGCGGAAGGCTCGATAGGATGCTGACGCAACGAAGAACGCTAACAACGAGAACATCGTCGCTCCCAACGGCACGAAGAAGGCGTCATAGATGAATTTGAACCAGGTGCCTTGCGCAATATAGTTTGTCTTCAGCCAGGGACTGCTGCCTACCATAAACAAGCCTATGAGCAGTGTGCCAAGGAACCCGACGAGGGTCACCACACTATATGCACGATCCCTGTGCTTGCGTGTTATTCGATCAACATGCACTCGAACCAGATTCCCACCGCCGAGGATAAACGCAAACACGGCGATAATATCGAACCAGACCGAGAATTGATGATCAAATTCACCGAACGGTTCGTGTGGAATGAACACCGCGACAACCAGTATCGTGCCGAAGATAAAGGTAATTAAAAGTGGTATTTCGCGACGCATAATACCTCATTGTTTATATGTAATTATTTTTATTTTATTGCGCCGACGTCCCGCCGGCAATCAGTAGATGCGACACTCCTGTCGCATTATCCGGGTTATCCGTAAAATGGATTCAACTAATAAATGGTAAACGTAATTATATCCCTTCGGGATATCATGCGACAAGAGTGTCGCATCTACTTAATTATCTTTTTCCGAACCCTTTCAACCTCTTTCGCAACATCGAGTCCCAAGTTCAACCCCGCCCTGATTTCCGCATCCGCGAGACCGCTGTAGTCGCTGCGATACATAACTCCTGCATCCAGCGCTGTCAGACGACTGAAGTAGAAACGAACACCTGCCATAACGTGCCATAACTGCGATAACGTAATCTTCTTCATATCCTCATTAAATTTGATCTGGGGTCTGGCGCCAAATTCAATCAATGAAAATGTATTCTTGTTCATCAGATGCTCAACACCACCGAAAAAGCTCACGATTCCTTTCTTTAAATCTTCAGGGCGCGGCTCCGTTCGAAAATCATTATATCGAATTATTGTATTCCTCGTCCGCACGTCCAGCCAGACTATGCCTCCATGCAAAGTAAAAAGAGATGAAATGTCAGACGTCGCCGACAGGTAAAGGCTGGTTATATGCGTTTCAAAATCCACGCCGATAATATTGCTGCTGTTACCATCTGAAGCCGGTCCGACCAGTTCATCCCCGGATCCTTCAACCTCCGACCAACGGTTGCTACGCAGAGCAACCATTACCGTGGGCATCTTTGAGTTAGGTTTGCCTTGATATACATTGAATTTGAGCGTCGTCGTCCCGATAGGTTCGGTGAAGTTAAAGATATTAGTTAAAATTTGGGACGTACTGATCTCAAACTCGGCAACGTCGCCAAGTCCAGCCGAGATGAGCCCCAGGTATTCTCTTCCCCCCTGACTTGCAAACGCCCCACCGAAGGCAACATTCACCACCCCCGAAGGTACAACCCGTCCGGTGGGAGCAATGAACATCCTTGAAAGGTAGTCAGCGCCGTCGGTTTCGGGAATCCAGACGGCTTGGGTGTCGGTGACGGTGAAAAGAATTATTGTGCAAAGGATGATTGATAATAGTAATTTGTTTGATCTGGGCATAACAACCTCAAATGGTAAAATATTGTTTTTTCACCACGAAGGGCACGAAGTTTTTTCTCTTCGTGATCTTCGTGGTGAATATCAGCGGTCCAATTTTTTCTGACTATGCTGGTTTTCGTTAAGCGAAATTAAAGTTACTATTTATAGCAGCTCGTGCCATAGCTGCAAATGGAGCGGAATCCTTAACTGTACTATCCAAGAAAGTTCTTGCTCTTTTTACCTTATCTGTTGTGATCAGAGTATCAGGTTCCTCACTAAGTTCAAGGATTTCAAACATATCTTTGATGTGTTCTAATCTATCTTTTCGTTTTTCAATTAGAACTTCATGATTTAATCCCAATATTTCTATTGTTGTGTTTCCCTTAATATTACCACCAACTGATACACAGATTTCTTCTCTGAAACTGATATAATTCCCCGGATTATCTGATGGATCAATTAATAAAGGCTCCTCTTCAGATAGAGCACCGTGATGATTTCTTGCACGTTTTGTGGGATCTGCTAATGGGAACAAGTTTTTCTTAAATCGTTGATTACAAATCGGGCACGCCAGAAAAAGATTGTCCCACTCATAAGCCAGCCAGTAATACCCTGGTTTCTCTAAAGTATCACCATTTTTCTGTCGAAAACCACCTTTTGGTCTGAAGTGCTCAACGTCATAACTACGAAATTTTTCCTCACAGAAACAACACTTACCATTTTGAGCTCTCATCAATTCTTCTTTAACGGTATCATCACGATAGATATTACCATCAAAACTAAATTCCCTTGAACCACTATCGTATTTTTCACATAGAGCTCTTCGCTTATCTTTCCCTTCATTGCGTAAGATTTCCGGTGCTGTACTGGATTTGTTAATCTTGATCAACCGGATTATCCTTTTGCCTTCTTTAGTTGAGCTGCTGCTTCTCTAATAATATTTCTTGCTTCGATATCTTCCCGCGTTTCACCAGTGGGTAGATAGCCAATTTGCGCTTCTAACTTCTCTACCTTTTTAATATCCATTTTTGTTAGTTTTGGTTTTGTTAGTATTGCACTTCGCTCATCAAGTAGTTTTTGTATTTCTTTAGATCTGCTACCAACATTTCCAAAAAGGTTACTGTTATAAATTTGATCTAACCTCCAACCTTTAATGATTTCAGGATTTCTATATATTTCAACATGATCACCCTCGCGCTTCAACAGCACAACATTCGCATCGGTAGCTTCCTGTACTATTAAGGGACTATGAGCTGTTACGATAAACTGTGTATTTGGAAATCGTTCGATAAGATAGTCCTTTATATTGCGTTGCCATTTGGGGTGCATGTGGAGGTCTATCTCATCAACTAAGACTACGGCTGGTTCGGCTAAGGGATCGGGACTGTCGGGATAACGTTCGTATAATCTTGCAGCGAGGTCAACCATCCAGGCTATCATGGTTTTATAGCCGAGGCTAAGGTCATTAAGTTGAACAGTACCAGAAAAAGTTTCAAAAGCAACTTTTGGTTTTTGGTTTTTATCGTTTGGTATCCAAAATCTTATATTCTCAACATCGGGGAGTACTTTGACTAATAATTTTTTCACTTCATCAAGTTTCTTTTGTGCGAACATCCTGAAATCAGACTCTTTGCTTGCCGCATAATCCGCTCGTAATATCCACTCTTCCGCATTTAATAAATGAGCATTGTCTTTGAATAAACTCTCACTTGGAGCCACAATTTTTTCTTTTAGAGTAGATTGACTCAATCTCCTAGATGCACCATATCCATAGCAGTTAATTCCTAAAGAACGTCCATCAGCTTCCCAATGGACAATATTCGTTCCTCGCGGAATCTCAATCATGCAATTATCTATTATTTCACCAACTTGTGCATCTTTTAATTTACATCCTGTAAATATTTTACTCTGAATCAAACCATTATTACTTCCTAAGCGAAGTATATAATCTATATCTGATTGTATTTCTGAAAACATGAGAAATTTTGGAATAAGCTCCTCACCTAAAAGAATCGCTTCATTTGCGACCAAACACTGCAACAACGTCGTCTTCCCCACCCCATTATCCCCTAAAATAACCGTCCATTGCGCAGGTCTTCCCTTGCCATCCAATAGATCAAGCGTCTGCTTTTCACCGAAACACCTGATATTCTCTAAAGTAAGCGACATAAAGTATGCAGGAGGATACGGTTTACCCTTTGCGCTTTCTTTCTTTATGTCCTTTTCAACCGGCATATTATCCTCTTGTAAAAACAACTGATTCGTATTTACGTTCTATTATTCTTCTAATTTCTCGCAAAAGCCAGATACTCCAAAACTATCTGCTTAAAAACACCGGTTCCACCAATACGTTTTGAAGCGTCAAGTATCTCGATTCCAGCAAGCCTGCCATCAGCATCATAGTCAGCAGCCATACCCTCAGCCAATTCCTCAGTAGTAACAGTCGTATCTATAAATCGGATGTAAAGGGCGTCAACTTCAGAGTCATAAGTAATTTTCATTTTAAAAATTCATCGCAAACAATCGCTCAAACGCATCCGAGAACTTCCACCAAAGACTTCCATCGCCGGTGAAAGACGCCAGTGTTGTCAGTACCGCTCCCACAACGATAGCGCCCATAGCTATTAGCTTGCCGATGTCCTGACCTCTTAGTGAAGCGATCATCCGCTGGTCACCGGACAGGTATGCTGACGCTGCGAACAGTTCCTCGCCTATTAACGTATAATCACATGCCGCAACAAAGAATGGCAACTGAGTCGGCATCGCGGTTCCGGCTATCTGGATAGCGCCTACGTTGTTTCCTGTCTCCGCCAGGATCAAAGACTCTGCGAAGAATGCGCCCAGGTAGAAACACGCCGCAGGCTTCTCACGCACCATAATACCGTCCACCGCCGCCACGTAACCAAACTGCTCGTCGGTGACGTAATGCACAATATCATCATGATATAAATCCGGTCGCCCCACCGATAAGTATGCTTCCTTAACTACTTCACGTCCGGTTGACATCACCAACGATCTCGACACAGGCACGTCTAACCGGGTTTCATATTCCGCCGTCATTTTGGCTACCGAGCCCAAGATCGTCAAGCCTGCCAAAGTCTGCACGTCGTCGAGGTCTGAGATGCCGGGAACATAGAGCACCGACCTTCCCATTTCGGTGGCTCGTCCAACAGCTTCCTCCACCGCCTGGAGTCCGGCAATCTTGCGGATGTACATCGAACTCTTGCCCGCTCGCATAATACACCATATAATCGCTGCCAGCACAATTATCATAATTACTAACAGATTAATCTTGTTCCCATAGAACCAGGCTGCATGACAGGTTATATTCATAACAGGCTTTGAGGCGTAAATCAAATCCTCACCATGCGCTTCCAACATATAGTTATACATTTCACCATCGGTCAAGCCTTGGTCATTATACTGTTCATCTGGTGCATCCGCCGTACCTATCAAATTCCAATGGTCAGAGCCGGGTTGATTGCGATAGATGTGAACTTGTGGTAAACCTTCCGTTTCCTTGTCAAGTTTCCATGTAACGTTGATAACACCGCCGCCATCGTTTGGAGCGTCGCATACATTAAACGACGCAAACCCGCCTTGCGTAACTGTAACACCCTTGAACTCTACCGAAGCGATTAAAGAATCTCCACACATCGCCTCCAGAGTATAATCTGTATTCTCCTTGGCAAGGATCTTATCATCGAGATACTTGCGAGCAGAACCGGCAAGTATAGTATCTCCCAACTGATCCTTCAGCTTAAACCGCAGATCGTCACGCTCAAGACCATTGTAAGTCCATTCGATCTGCATCAAGTTCTGAGTACCGGGAACGGTCCTAGCTCTGAGTATCTTGAAAGTCGGTGGAGCAGTTTCGGAGAAAGTTGGCAGAGTGATTAGAAGTAAGAAAAAAACCACTGCAATGAAAATGACTGAATTACGTTTACCGTACATTGAAAACTCCGGAAATTTGTAAAGGATGAAGGACGAAAAGCTCAATCCTTTGGTTTCATCATTTTAATTTATCTTTAAAACTTATTCAAATTTTACTTTCAACATTCCTGATACTACCTTGTCATTTCAGCTACTTACTTGTCATTTCAGCTACTTACTTGTCATTTCAGCTACTTACTTGTCATTCCCGCGAAGGCGGGAATCCAGGAGAAACAACATGATGACTAGATTTTCGTTTTCGTGAGAGTGAAGGAATAGTAACTTTTTCAACAGGCGCTAAATCGGTATCGGGCATTTGATCCCATGTTCTACCATCAAGTATGCGTCCAGCTTTCTTCTTATTAAAACCGCCCCATTGTTTGAAGAAAAATGGTACGTTTTCAGTTAGACAGTGATCACGGATGTCTCTTACCCAAGACCGGTTCATTTTTCGTGATTTGGGTCCTGATTCACCTCCAACGATGACCCAATCTATATTATGAATATCTAAACTATGAATCGGCTCCAAAAGTGGTTCGAATGATATGAATTTTATTTGGGCATTCGTCCGTTTCAAATGTTCAATTCGAAATAAATAATCATCATTCTCAACACTAACACCCATCCAGACATTAGGTGGCCAAGATAATCGTGTATTCAATTCCAGAAGCCGATTTGAGCGTTTAGTAAGCACTTGGAAACGATGATGAGATGCCTTTCGCATAGTCTCAAATACTTTTTGTATGAATTCAAATGGAACTTCTTCATGAAACAGGTCGCTCATCGAATTTACAAAAACCATCTGCGGACGCTTCCAGTGTAACGGTGTATCAAGTATATGTTCATGTATATTTAATTGAAAACCGTTTGAGTAATTAGGCTGACCCATCGCCTTTAAACGAACTGACATTCGTTCTGCATAACAATGCTCGCATCCTGGGCTTATCTTTGTGCAACCCGTAACTGGGTTCCACGTAGATTCAGTCCATTCTATTGACGATCTTGCCATTCTTTCATACCCATATTTTCGTATTTTGAAAAGATATATTCAACGATTTTCGACGCAACAGGTTTTTGGCTGGCAAAAAACAGGTAATAAATAATTGCACCATTTGAGTTTCGCATTGGTATCGGTTCCGGTACAAAACTGAATTCAGCTATAGCTTTGAGGCGATCTCGGAAAGTATCTACAACATTTTTACTTCCCGATTTTTTAAGTTTCGGACGATAAAATGTTAGCTGTTCTGAATATGCATATGCAGCGTTAAACCATGAAGCATCACCCCAGAATGCATTCATACGATTTCGTCTATTGGTATTTGCCTTTTCATGTTTTTTCCAAAGTACGTTTCGATTTATACCCATTATTGGAAAATTCAGAAAGAGGTCTATTGTTTTCAATTTGCCGGCAGTCTCGATTACTTCCCAATTCAAATTTAACCCGTAAGGATCAAGCAAACAAAGTCCTCTCCGATAGTCCTTGAAGCGTACACGAGGTAGTATTTCGTTAAGAAGAATTTTATTGCAATCCCCCTGAAAGATATAAACATTCGAGCGATCTCCAACAAGCTTTCGTAAATTATCCGCTTTGTTACCATCAAGGTCTACAAGATAATAATCATCAAACATTGGCTCTACAAGCAACGCATTTAGTGGACTGCCAGATATATACTCACCTGTGCTCTTTGCTTTATGGACTCCATATCCTGCAAAGCCATCAATATAGACATGAGATAACGGTTGTTTTGTGAGGATTTCAGAATATGCCTTAGCATATTTTTTCACAATATCCAGCTTGATTTCTGACCAATATCCTATCTTGTCAAGGTTTAGTTCATCATAACTCACAAACCACTTTCCTCCACCTGAATGTAAATGAATTACGCTTTAATCTGATTTTAAAAACATCACTTCTCAATTTCTTCGTTAACCATCCCAAACAAAAGCGGTATCATAATTTCATGATGCCCAATAAAATTAAACTTCCTTCCACCGGTTAATGTCGGTCTGTTGAGTACATTCTGTGTCGGGCGATAATGGGTGTACATATCGAAATTTGCGGCAGTAAAGCCATGCGCCGGATAGCCAAGGTTGCGGGCTACAGTCAGCGCTTTCAGGAAAACCTCCGGCATAATAACCGCCGATCCGATATTGATTACTACTCCACCCTCATCCAATTTACCGACCTGGTGTGCGAAAATACGAAAATCCCGCATACTGGTGTGACCGATAGCTTCTCCATCGGCGGAAGGATGCTGGTGAATGATGTCCGTGCCCAGCGCCACGTGAACCGTAAGTGGGATATCAGTCTGGTATGAGTTGCAAAGCAGACTCAAATTTGAAAAGGGCGCCTTTGCTTGAATCAGTGCCTTACCTAAAGCTTCCCCGTAGCCTAATTCACGATGTTCATCATCAGAAATCGCATTATTAATAAAATCAGCGGTGTCGCGGCTCATTCCGAAGCTGCCATCTGCCAACCCTTCAGCCACATCCTCCGACGTCCTTCCGAAGAGGGCTATTTCCGTATCGTGAATCGTGCCGGATCCGTTGGTTGCAAGGGTGGTTATTACGCCTTTTTTCATCTGGTCAATCAACAGTGGAGCCAATCCGGTTTTAATGACGTGCCCGCCGAACATAACGATTACAGCCCAGTGATCATTTGCAGCTTCAGCGATAATATTAGCAAACTTCCGTAGATCCCTTGCTGTTAGAATGTCCGGCAATGATTGGGTGAAATCGGCAAACGAAGCACTGCTTTTTAATGGTTTAGCAAAGGCTTCCTGCTCTACCTTCCGTTCGAGATCGGACATATCGAAGGTCTTCAGCCGGGAAAGGTCTGCTTCTTGGTATTTTGATTGTTCAGGGATTGTCATTTATGGATTAAATATTTTACCACAAAGGCACAAAGACACAAATGTACAAAATATATTTTCCTTGACTTTACTATTTGATTATTCGTTTGGATCAGCTCCCAAGCTATACCCAGTTAGTTTCGCCCATACCGAACCGAAATACAGCTTGCTCCTCATAATTACCGGCAATCTATTCTCGTCATCGGAAATCCAGATCTGCATTTTGCCCTCGCGGCGAAAGATACCGGATGACATCAATTTAGGTTCTATTACAAAGCAGTTGAATTTCCCTGCTGGGACCTTAATGCGTTCCTTGCGCAACACTAAAACCTCAAGTTTGTATTGCTTTCTTATGTCGTGCACATCAATCCATACAGAATTCCCGACTTTCAAGTCTTTACTTCGCAAATAGTAAAAAGCGGAAAACACATCCTGAACTAAGCCGTTAATCGCAAGTGTATCGGGTATTTCTTTAGAGCCTTCGTAAAGATAAGCCAGACCTTCTTCCGGTTTATATTCTACTACTTTTTTTGCTCTATATCCACCTTCGTGCAGGTGTTTTTCATAACGGCGCGAAAATCCTCCCTTAACATCCCGCCAACTTACAATCCTGTCCCTGACTTTATAGAACGTGTCTACTGCCGGTCGCGATTTAGCCACCGAAACAATCTCGTAACAAGGATGACCATCAATCTCACTGATGGATTGCACCGACATCGTAGAATAACCACCTAATATCACGCCAAGATAAACCTTAAAATGAAGCTTTTCACCTACTCTAAAAGGAAAATTGGTTGAAGTAGTATCCTCAATCGAACAAAAAGCCGGTATAGCAGCAATAAAAATGAAACTAATAATAGTAAAATGTAACTTAATATGAATTCTCTCCTTTCACCACTGCTTTTGCAGTCATTACCATAATCTTCAGGTCAAACAATAAACTCCAGTTCTCAACATAATATCGGTCATACACGGTTCTTTCCTCTATTGATGTATCCCCGCGTAAACCGTTAACCTGTGACCATCCGGTAAGACCGGCGCGAACACGGTGTCTCTCGTGATAACCGTCAATTCTCTGCTCAAATTCATGAACGAATTTCGGTCTTTCCGGTCGAGGTCCGACCAGACTCATATCGCCTCTGATAACATTCCAGAATTGGGGAAGTTCATCCAATGACCAGCGCCTTAATATCTTCCCCACTTTTGTCACGCGTGTATCCCCCGCCTTAGCCCATACTGCTCCGGTTTCAACTTCCGCATCTGTTTTCATCGAACGGAATTTCAGACAATCAAATTCACGACCATCCAAACCGATCCTGCGCTGACGATATAACAACGGACCGGAAGAATTGAGTTTAATTGCAATTACTATCACAATTAAAACAGGCAGCGTAAACAAAAGTAAAAATGATGCAACTATAATATCAAAAGCCCTTTTAACAATACCGAGCCAACCGGTAAAAGGACTTTCCTTCAACGTCCACAGTGGAACACCACCGACGTCAATTACCTTTTTAGGACGACCACTCGCAGGGTGGATATCCGGCAGGAAAAGGAAATCAACATTCACGCCATAACAGGCTTTAACCAAGGTTGGGAGAGCACCCGATTCTTCGGCTGATGGAGCTATTATCAAGGTATCTAATTTATGTTTGCGTACCGTCTGCCCTGCATTCGAGATGATCCCAAGGTTGTTAAATCCTTCTGTTTGAATGCTTTTACTGCCTATGTTTCCTACAATCTCGAAACCGAACTCCGGATGCTTTGCTATATGTTCAATTATCGGTTCAATCTGCTGTCCCTCACCTACAATGGCGGCTCTGCGCACTCCAACCCCCATTGAATACAGTTTTTCCCTCAACCGACGAACGATAATTCTTAACGATACCAACAATCCGGCACATGAAAAAAACATCAACGCCATTGTGAGGCGTGAGAATGAAGCCTCTCGATAGAAGAAAAGTAACGCTAATAGCAGTATAAAGGCAAGTATGTAGAATTTGAATACAACAGTGAGTTCATCAAACAGGTTATCCTGACGAGGGAAACGATATAAACCACCAACCTGTAGCGACAGCAGCGTCAGAGTAGTAAAAACCAGGGAAAGTCCGGCGTACCAGCTAATCGGTGGAAGACCGGTCACTATCGGGATATGAGCGGTAACAACCTCACTAAAGCGAATGAAATACGCCAGCCAAACACCGATTATAATTGCACTTGCATCCAGAAGCAAAGCTATTACCGGCAACCAGATTTTTATACTTGATTTCAAGTATTCCCTTGAAAAATAGTATCGGAGATATGGGGACGGTATACCTATTTTTCTATAGACCGTCGGTTATTCAATGAATACTTATAAAAAAAAGGTATTCTGTCCTCATATCTCCCGTTTTGTGAACCCGAAGTTTCGGGATGAACTCTAAAATCTTTTTTCCCATGCACTGCCAATGAAATCTATCATATCGGTGATAAATCTTTCTCTGCTAAATCTCTCTGAATTACTTCTTGCAGCTATAGGATCAAACTGGTTTGAATTAAAATCTTTCAGTATTTTCATAAGCGATTCAGAATTTTGTTCATAGAAGAATACGCCTGTCTTATTATCACCATCTGTTACGACAGATTCTAAGGCTCCTCCTCTTCCATAAGCAATCACAGGACGCCCACTTGCCTGGGCTTCGACAAGGACAATGCCGAAATCCTCAAGGGCGGGATGAATTAAAGCCCTGGCGCCTTTATATAGCTCATTAAGCTTATCTACACCAACCCAGCCTGCGAACTCGACTGTCTTACCTGCCAAACGCTTAAGCTTCCTACGTTCCGATCCATCACCGACAACTACAAGTTTTAATCCTAATCGACTGCATGCCTCTACTGCAATATCTACTCGTTTATAAGGAACCAATGCCGATACAACCAGGAAATACTCACCGCCTCCGTTGCTGATTGAAAACTGTTCCAGCGAAACCGGAGGATGAATAACCGCTGCTTTACGACGATAGTACTTTTTAATCCTGCTGCTTACCCAATGTGAGTTGGCAATGAATTCATCAACACGCGTAGAAGAAATCACATCCCAACTACGCAGATAATGTGTCGCAAATCCGGCAACCGTCCGTGATAACCAACCAAGTTGACTGGGTCCAAGGTAATCCGATCTCACATCCCAGACGTATCGCATAGGTGTATGTATGTATGAAACGTGCAAAGCATCCGGAGATGGAATTACTCCCTTAGCAACGCTGTGACTCGTAGAAATAACCAGATCGTAGTCTTTCAGATCAAAAGACTCAATCGCCCAGGGAAAAAGGAGTACGAAAGTCCGAAATGACCTGCGCCCCCAAGGTAACCGCACAATAGGAGATTCAAAGATGCGGTGTTTTTCTATTGTTTCGGAGACACTACCGGGATTATGAACGAGTGTATAGAGATCAGCTTCAGGGAACATACGGCAAAATTCCTCGAGTACCATCTCCCCGCCTCGCATCCCGGTCAACCAATCATGAACCAGAGCCACACGCTTGGCTGGGATTAATTCCTTAACTTGTTGAGCTATATCAGTTTTTATATTTTCCACTTATTCGGTATTTTACGTATAATTCGCTTAATATAACACTTTAGTATTGTTATGACAACTTAAAAGCTGCTTCAACTTCGGTAGGTCAGACACTCTTGTCTGACTCGTTGATTGTCGGACAAGAGTGTCCAATCTACTGGATTGTCGGACAGGAGTGTCCAATCTACGGAATCACCGTATCAATAACACCCGTCTAATCGCGCTGAAATCATCAGCTTCCATTTCGATGAAATATAAGCCTGTTGCAAGATTAGAAGCATCTATAACCGATCTATGCCAACCGGCAGTATAGTTTCCCTGAGTTAATGTGGCAACCTTCCGTCCGGTTATATCGAAAAGGTGGACTTGAACATCGGAAGCTCTTGGGACGCCAAACTCAACTGTAGTCGCTGAATTGAATGGGTTTGGATAAAGATTTGACAATATGAAATCGTCCGGGACAGTTAAATCCGACTCCCAAACGCTATCCAGTATGTCGACGATAATCGGTACAATAAAAGGAGAAACAGGACTGCTGTTGATCATACTCAACTCATATTCATAACGACCCGGCTCAAGATCATCAAAGTCCACCGTGACAGTCAGTACCTCACTCTCTTCGGATTCTAATAATAAATCATTCGGATTGATCCAAATATATTCACTATTACTGGTTATTTCATCTATTTCTAAGTCTGAGTTACCTTCATTGGATACGATAAGCACCATATCGTAAGATCTACCCTGAAATAGGCTATCATTGATAAAGATAGTATCAGGATCAACCACCAGCCAACCATGTGGCAGCACTATATCATCAAGTTCAATCTCACCATCATCCTCAAGCTCAACATCTTCCAACGTAACCGAACCATAACTCTCCGCTGTAACCGTTATATCAAATGTTCCAACATCAATATTGAGAAGTTGATATTCACCATCAGCATTAGTCCTTGTTTCAAAGCCGTGTGAAGTACTCACCGTCGCACCTGCTACAACCGCTTCATCAATATATCGTGTCACTCTTCCGCGTATCGAACCGGCATCAATATCGTAAACAACTGTCGTCCATAATATTGCACGACCTTCATGCAGGCGGGCGCACTCCGTCGGGTAGTTATCCCAGTAAGTATACGTCAATCCATCCAGCCCTTCCGGTGAAGAAATTCCAACGGTGCAGTGATAGTTGGCTTCCCATTGCCCTTGATTATTGTTGACGGTATTATACTGAAAGAGTATAGGGCTGTCGCCGGTCGGCGTTTCATAACGTTCCGGATCGAATAAAACTATCTCAAAAACATTGGGCGCCCACTCGTTGTCGTCGGTAATTCCGGTATGCCACTCAATATAGAACTTACCATTCTGTTCATCGTAATAATTGAACACACCATCAAATCCGGTTTGGCATTCCAACCTGTCCCAGAACACAGCTATCATCCCGAAAGCGCCGTCAAAGCCGGGCATCACCCAATTCTGCTGGTTTACAAGCTCGGTCTGATCGCCCATAGCGATCCAGCCGTTGCTGCAAACGGTGATCTCGTTAAAATCCTCGCCGTAATATCTGAATGCAAACGGCAATTCCACAAGAACAGACATATCACCTTCGCCATTGGTCGGTAAGTCAAGTAACTCACCTTCAACGTCGCCATCCCACGGGCTGATGCTAAGCCATTCATACTCCGGCGACTCCGCCCACTCGACATCATCATCGGTGTTGTCCAGAGCGATATAACCGTAGCTATCTGGTCCGAGTGGATCCCCCCGACTTGCTTCATCAACCGGTAATGAAAAATAAATGGTGTCTTGCACGCTCGGATCGCCTTCGAGAATCAATCTGAATTCAGCTAAAGAACCGGGGATTGTTGTCTCCGCTGAACGTATACTCAATAGATCATCATCATTTTCAACACAACCGTCAACTTCAATTTCGGGAAAATCCGCTGATGCTGAGATTACAGTAACAAAAGGCGTCAATGATTCAAGACGAGCAAAAAGCTCTCCCGTATCCTTATGACCTCGGTTGCTTACGAATATTGCCAGTTCCGTTTCTGAACCGGGATTCAGAGGATCTTCAAGTTCAATGTCTTCAAATACTAATGCTGGTGATTCGATATCAAGTATTAAACCTGAAGTTGTAATCCCGCCGATACCAATCCTTATTTGCACACTTTCACCATCTGGACAACCATTAGCAATGTGAACTATGAAAGGACGGAAAATCCTCCGCGATTGACCTGGTTCAAGTACATCAATAATGATAACTTCACCTTCAACCCGCGCCCATGGTGAGAAACTGTGGATAGTTAAGCCTAACATATCCGTGGGATTGTCACTGGTGTTCTCAAGTATGAGATATAGATCAACGGTCTCTCCTGCGTTTGGTATTCCATCTCCATCTCCTTCTTCTTCATCTTCAATTTCGAAACCTGTAAGAGATACAAATATCTCAGCATCCTCAACCTGCACCTCTCCCTGATATGGATATATGTCATCACCTGTGACCATGATAGAGAGCGGCTCTTCATTCAGATCGCCCTGTTCCCAGGTAAAGAATGCCCATCCGGTTTCTTGAGTGAATGTAACTAATTGTATGCCATCATCTTGAGTAAGACAAACCAAAGCTCCTTCAATAGGATCATCCTCGTCGTCAGTAACAATAATTCTAATATCTGTCGCATCAGGGTCAATTGTCTCATTGTGTTCGACTTCGATCTCCTCCGGCACACCACGCCAGCACCACTGCCCCGGATCGCCATAATACCGCCAATGTGAGTAATAGTAAGGCATATTATCAACTCCATCGGCAGGCATTACACGCGCCAGATTGGCAACCGTGTAATTACGCGCCCAACCGTAAGTATCGATATGCAGGAAAAAGAGGCTCTCTATCAGTCCACCGGCGAGGGCGTTGGCTATATTGGTGCGCGGGCTGGAGTAATGACCGAATCCTGCGGATGGTCCTTTCATTATATCAGGTGTTCCTTGACGAAAAGTTCTATTGAAAGAGCCACCACCATTGTTGGAGATAGTTGATGAGCTACAGAGAAATTGAAACGGGTATACTTCGGACTCTTCGACCTCTACAGCATCGAAGTTATGTTGATGCGCTCTGACGAGGATGAAATTAGTTCCTTCATTATATAGATCGTTCACCATCGGAGTAGGATCATCCTCCTCGTTGTCAGAAAAGAAGCTGGTCGATATATCATCGAAACCTCGGCGGCTCAGAACCTCATTTATCCACTTACCGGTATACGATGGTGATAAATCATCCGGGACGCTGCAAGCGCCGACACCGACACCGGCTCGAGTGTACCAGTCAGTATCTTCGAAATAAGGCTCATACTGGTAAGAAATCGCACGTCTAACCGCACAGGTCAGGTTTTCTTCGGTGGTACAGTTGAAGGTACCAACAGCAACGTCAGGCAGCATATCATCCCCCTCCAATTGACCGAAGTAAATGTCATAGAACGGATCCTGTCCTTCATCGTGATAAGGTATCTGCAGTGGTGGATCCGCATCTTCACTGCCGAATAGAACCAAGAACTCGAAACTGAATTCCTGATAGACTTCCAGGATCATATCACGCAGCTCATCTGTATCGGTTTCATCAGGATTAAAAGTCAGCAGGTCAATCGGATGACCGGCGCGGTATTTCCATTCCATAAATTCATCAACGGCTTCCGGTGGATCTTCGTTGGCGATCAAGAGGTAACCACCAGGGAGATAAAATTCCGGATCATCCCTTCGCGGTGGGTTCACTAACAATCCATCCAACAACCTGTCAAAATCGCGGGATGGTGTCCGATTCAGTGTTTCAACCTCGTTGATACCCTGTCCGCCAACACCTTTAATGGTTATGTTAAAACCATAACTGACAACAAATTCTCCAGCTACCTCATCCCATGTAACGGGATGAATCATAAGCGGTACAATCCTAACACCACGCATCACCATCGGTCGTTCCATTACGACCGATTCCACCTCCGGGAAGGTCTGACCTATCCGAGGGGCATCCCCTTTCACTCTTTCCTGACTTTCAATCGTGTATTCGAGCGCCAGCTTTCCACCATCCGGGACTCTCACCCAACGCGTAATAATCGGCAATCCGAGCATACTTGACTCACTCGGCAATCCTTCATTCGGTATGCGCCATACCGTGCAACCATTATCATTGTTTCTCTCGATCTGATCAATGGTCACGGTTAATTCGATTATTGAATGGCTTTCGCAGACTATGAAATCTATGGGTGAATTGGCTGCAATCGGGGTAAATCCCTCAACTGACGACTTCACAGCCGTAGTCATCATTACCTCAGAAGATGTAATTCCAGGACAGAAAAATATTAGCGCGAGGATAATAACAGGGCTGATGAACAACTTAAAGTTTCGCATTGTAGTATCTCCGTTTTTCAAATGATGTGTAATAAAGGAAAGTAAAGAATTTTTGTGGTAAATACCAGAAATATTTGCAGAATTTTCATCTCGTTCGGAGGCAAACATCTCGTTTAACACCAAGAAACTAACATTTCCCAGTTCGTAATTTCCTCATTCCCAACTTGATTGGGAATGAGGAAGAAAATGTTAGTAAGAAAGCTATAAACTTGACAACTTATATCTTATTGCATCAACAACCCCAAACCCACCGTTAACATACTGGTTCCTTCATCCGCAGTAAAAATATAATTATACCGCACTAAGGCTTCAATCCGAGAGATAATCTCCAGAGATAAACCGGCAGAGAATCCGGGTACAACTTCAATATTATGCTCAAGTGTGACTTCTCTATTCAGAGCGGTATACCCCACGGCATGAAATCCTTTAATAAGAATGTCGGGCTGCCTGATATAAAAGACACCAGCGCCTCCTTCAACACATAGCGATCCCAACTTGTTAGGAAACAATAACAATCTATATGATACCAAACCGGAAGCTTCAACAATAACATGCCAGCCAATGCTCTGCTCAACCTCAAATTCCCTTGAATTTGTCTTTAATAGTTCTTCGGCGTTCGGTTTCCAACGATGAAAGCCGAGACGGGCGCCCCAGGTAAAGTCGTTGACGATGGGTCGAAACACGTTAAGTTCAATATTGTAACCTGCTTGCCAGGTATCAGCAATGCTGCCTACAGGTTGGGATAATCCACCGCGTGGAATGATTGATAAATCCATTGCAAACGTATTATGAAAAGCAAATAAGGATAATACGACTATGAAAATTATTTTGAATCGATACAAATGTAACTCCGTACATTAAATAAGTCTGTAGTAGCGTAAGTCTCCGTGCTTACGGGCATCTCATCTCAAGCAGGAAACGCATTCGCAGGCAGGGACGCTTACGCTACTGCAATTATTTTATCAACAACACTTTCTTGATACTAGAACCAAATTCCGATGATCCTCGCAGTAGATACAACCCGGATGGCAGATTAGAAGCATCAATAGACAATATATGTGATCCAGGCGGATAATCATTTAAACCTCCCTCCAACACCTGTCTGCCCTTTACATCATACATCACAAGCTTTACCGATCCCTCATCAGGGAGGTAAACCGTTACATTCAACCTTCCATTAAACGGATTAGGATAAGGTTTGCCCAGTTCAAAATGACCCGGCAGTTGTGTGTCAGAAACGATCTCCGGGGGCGTTACATTTGATGCCAGCAACAAAACGTCATCTATGTATACACCATCCTCTTCAATGAATTTGTCTGAGGAAATATGGAAGCGAAAATGTACAATGGTTTCACCGCAATAATCATCAAGCGAAACGATAAAACGTTTCCAGGGTGAGAACAACATCTTGTTAATCGGAGGCGCATCCCATGGACGTTCGGGGATGCTGTCGAATACGCACAGTTCTTGGTGCGTCGGCGCAGCTTGCGTCCACATCCAGTCGTTAGGATCGCTGCCCGGTGTGCCATCGGTTGAAACCTCAACCCACAAAGAATCATATCCTGGCTCCAACGCCTGGTTGAGCCAATATATCAGCATTGCAGTTTCCGCTGTTTCAAGGTTGAAATGAACATCAAGCATATTATACGGCGCACACCAGCCGTCTTCGTTAATAAGCATATTCCCATATCTCGAATCAGTCAGACAGCGTGGTGAGGAATGAAAAATGTCATTCGCCAGTTCCCAGCGTCTAAGTGAATCACCTCCATCGCCGTTCGGGTTATTAATATTATCTGATGTGTAAAGCACGTCACCGCTGTCGAAATTCTGGTTAAGAAGTACAACTGCATCGCTGAGAATAACCTGCTTTGTCATATCCGCATCCACATCAATTTCGATTCGACGTGGAACGTTTCTTTCACTGTTTATGAAAGTAAAACTATAGTCGCCTTCAGGTAATTCAAGCTGGATTTCACCATTATTCATTACGTGCAGCCATTCGTTATTTGGATAGTTCAGCGGTACTTCTATTATTTCCGGGGTTGCAGAAGCTCCCCAACCAATGTACCCTGGTGAGCGTAGATGCCGGATTTCCAACTCAACATCATCCTGTATGGCAGCGCTGTCAGACGTAATTGCTTGCAGAGTCACACTATAAGCTGGTAATGGTTCCATATCTATTCGCAATGGCGCAGAGCCTGATTGCTGTGACCATGCCAAGCCTCGACGGGTATAATAACCATACTTGCGTACTGTCAACGTATCTGTGAAGCCATCAAGAACCAGCCAGTTATACATCCCTGTCATTGGACTCGTTTCGCGATAAGGCATTATTGCAGATGTTAGGGCTTTAAAATCAATAATAGCCATTGTCGGTTCACCATTGATGGTCGTCTTAATATCAATACGGATCTGATCAATCGGAGCGCCATCATCAGCAGTATTACCTGTACCGGCAGTGTTGTTGAATAGGTACTCAATACCCTTATGACAGCTCTCGATTACCTTCATAATACCGGCAGAATCAGGTTGCATCCCTTCCGCTCCGCCTGATCCTATCTCAACACGCATAGCAAACGTTCCGTATTTCCAATAGAAGTATGAATCACATTCACCAACCCAACTACTAATCGGTGCACACAAATAGGGTTTTCCCGGTGAACTTATCTTCCACGTTCGCGCTGCCATTTTAGCTGTAAGATCATTTAATGTATGAATATCCGGCGAAAATTTAGGTGTTGAATAATGGAGGGCTCCTCGTCCCCAGGGATAGAAAATCCTTTCCGCAAAATTCCCGGTGCGTGAACTATGCAATGTAACCAGGTAAAATGGTCGGTATTTATCAACAAACCGGTCGAGCGCTTTCGCTTCAGCTTCACTTAACGGTCCTGGTCCACGGTAGTAATCGTAAAGTTCATTCCCTTTACCTCTGAGAAAACCGTCACCATGCGACCAAAATAGCGGGAAATTCCGGTTCAAGTCAACTCCGGCAGTATCGCTGCCCCAGCCCGGGTAATAGCGAAAGCGACCGTCCTTAAGATTATTACGCTTGTTCTTGCGCCAGGAGGGATCGAGTGAGTAGACGACGTTCACACCTTCCGGATTGGAAGTAGGTATTATCCAGGTATCGATACAAGTAAACCAATCTGACGATTTGCTGTCCTCATGAGCGACCAATTTCTCAATGAACCACATCATAAATTCGATACCGATCACCTCTTCAGCGTGCAGATCGTGAAGAACGATCACCGGACGTTCAGACAGGTCGTTGTGAACGTCGCGGTTAATCTTGATTGCATAGATAGGAATCCTGTCCTGCTGACTGTGCCCTATGGAATCAACCCTGACCCAGTCCGGCAAAGAATCCTGCAGAGCAAACATCCGGGCGTAGATCTCGTCAACGTGATGCCAGGCAGGGTCGTCTAAACCGGTGGAATGGGATATTCTATTTAAAATGAAAAAAACTGTAATTAATATTGTTATTGAGATTGCTTTAGGATATGTTTTTATCATTTATATACCTAATGTTAAATTAAATTACTGATACGTTGTTCTAACTTCGCTACTTCGTTACACTTCTCGCTAATCCTGCTGTAATATGCGGCAGCCTCTTCAGCAAGAACTTTTCGACCTTTACCTAATGTATTATGAAGATTTCTTTGTTTTGCAAAAGGCAAATAGTAAACTTCCTTTGGATTTATCTCCTCGCGAACTTCTTTCCAATTCCATCCCGATGGGATGTCTTTACAGCCCGCCAGAATCCAGACCTCTATCTCTTGCCAAGCATTTTCAGCGAAGAAAGCTTGATTTGTTCTAAGTATTTCTTCAGTGCGTTTTTCTCGGTTTCTCAATTTTGCTTTACGATTTGAATCGCCGTCGCGATCAACAAGCAGAAGAAAAAGATCAAAAAGACCATTCTGCTCAATTATATCTTTCAGATTTTTCAAATCTAAAGCATCTGCAATACCTCGCAATCGAGGTTTCATACATATCTGAATATTGGCTTTCCGTTTTCCAATTCCGGTCATCATTGCCCGGATTATCGGTTTGAGTATAAACTGATCATTTACACAATCCTCTGGAATTATCAAAACATTAAAACTCAATCCTCGTCCTCGTCATCTAAACAGGAAACCGTGTTTTCAAACCAACTCGACATATGTAAATCCATCAGTCCGAATTTTTTAATCAGCCTGACAGCATCCGGAATATCATTAATCCTTTTTATCTGAGTGTAATCCCTGCCCTCTAAACGGTATAATAGCGAGGAGTTCTTAATAGTTTCTTCACTCAGATAACCAAGTAAAAGTGGTGAATGAGTAGTAGCAATAACCTGAATTTTTCTTTGTTTAACCGTCTGTTCGATAAGTTGTGTTATCAAGTGCAATCTTGAGGGATGGATACCATTTTCGAGCTCCTCGAAGAACAGAATACTATCCGTACTTGTATCAAATAACGCTGCCAGAAACCCAAGAAAACGTAAAGTACCATCGGATGCGCTGGAAGCTGGAGTAATTGTTCCATCAGCCTCCTTTAGTAATAGCATAACCTCGCCTGTCAACTCATCAGTATGAAAATCAATATCTATTGCATCCATCGGTGTTAATTCGCGAAGCCAACCTATTAAAGTGTTCTTTGTAAAGTTATTATCGAGTAGTCTATATAAAACAGCAGATATATTCCTGCCTGATTCATACAAACTTTGAAAAGAAACATAACTGGATCTCTTTCCCATAATACGTGGAAAAAAGTCGTAAAATCTCAATTTAAGTGGTTTTATTACTATCTTTGAAGAATCATCGTCCTCTAATGGCATCGGTAAGCTGGATAAATAGGATTTTGATCGTGTACGTGGTTCTTTTCCAATTTGTAATTCATCGTCTTTATAAAAACTATCTTCTATAATAAACAATTCTTTCGTCTTTGGGATGGCTTCAATTCTAATATTATGAATAATTTTATCATTTGCTTTGTTACTATCAAAAAAGCAAGTATTAATTGCGAAGTCTCTGCTTTTATGCCTTGTAATTCCTTTTATCCCGCCTCTGATACCTTCCCATTCGCGTTTTGTGTTTGTTTCAACTCCAATAATAACTTCAGGAACACGATAGCCAAGTGTTAATCCGTGTAAAAATTTAAACGCGTCAATAAGATTACTCTTCCCAGCAGCATTCGCCCCCACAAGCACCGAAAAAGGACCGAGTTCCAGAGTCGCATCTTTAAAGCTCTTGAAATTTTCTAAATGAATACTCTGTATCATAATAATTCTGTATTAATCTGTCTTTCTCACTTGCTCACTTTCGTACTTGCTAACTTATTAAATATACACACTCGGCACCCGTCCAGTCAAGCCACAGAGCAATTCATACGGTATGGCATCAATTGCTTCACATAATTTCCAGAGTGATAATTGTTGATTTCCCTCGCCTCCAAAGAGTATTACTTCGTCGCCGAGGTATGCTTCATTACCGGCGTCAATCGTAATTTGATCCATAGAAACACGTCCGACTATAGGGCATTTCCTGCCTCTTAGCATCACCCAGCCACGGTTACTGAGACTGCGAGGATAGCCATCACCGTATCCGACAGGAAGCGTTGCGATCCAGCGGCTTCCGGGAGAACGCCAGGTTGAATTGTAACCGATGGTTGTGCCTTCAGTAGGGTATTTGACGTAAACGACCTGCGTCTTTAGAGTCATTGCGGGTTTGAGGTTGAGTTTACTTTCAAGGTTAGAGCTTGGAGGATAACCGTAGAGTATTATACCGGGGCGAACCATTGTATAACGGGAACAGTCAGGAAGTTGTATCATCGCTCCGCTGTTGGCAGCGTGAATACAGGCGGGTTCGAGACCGACAGCGTAAGCGGTTTTAATAACTTCGTCAAAGCGGTCGAGTTGGGTTTCAGTAAACGATTGGTCATTAGAATCGGATGCGGCTAAATGAGTATAGAGCCCCTTAACCTCAATATGTCTGAGTTGCGCCACTTCCGATAGCATTTTCCCAGCCGTAGACCATTGCGGACCGATGCGTCCCATACCTGTGTCAACCTTAAGTTGAACTGCGGCTTTAACCCCGCGTTTGGCAGCAATTTCTTCAACATGCCGTGCCTTCCAGACTGATGATACAGTCAATTCGAGGTTGTAATCAAGGTAGCTCTCTATCTGTTCATCTACAAGTCCCCCCATAACAAGGATGGGAATATCAAGCCCTTCCTTGCGCAGAACTATCCCCTCTTCGAGGAAACTGACACCGAGGTAATCCGCGCCACAAGCAGCGAACTCCTTTGCCACACGGATTAACCCATGACCATAAGCTTCAGCTTTGACTACCGCCATAATCTTAGATGAACCAGCTAATCGTTTGACGGTAGTGAAGTTGTGTTTTAACGCTGAAATAGATATTTCGGCGCGGGTGGGACGGACAGCGGACATAATTATTTGGACTATTTATTCAGAATCAGTTGATTGGCTATTTTATCTATTTCGAATGAAGCCCAACATGATTGACGAAGATCATATCCATGTCCTTTCCATGAAGCATTAATCACTTTAACATTGTGATTTTGGAGATACTTAACCATTGGAATCATATCTGAATCCGCTGATACAATAACTGCGATATTATAAACGCCGTCTATATAAAGAGCAAACATATCAGTAATGATTGCAGAATCAACCCCTTTTTCAGATGCTCTATGATATGGTCTTTTACAGGATGGGCAATTTATAACTTCGTGTTTACAATAATCGCATACAATTGATTTTTTCTTTGAATGACGTTCTTTAATAAAAACCGAGAAACCAGATTGGTTGTTAAGGCTATTTGAAAACCAATTCCTAAGCTTAGTATCGGGTAATTTATCCGGGTTTATTGAAGCATAAATTCTTATACCTTCAAAGGATAGATCTATATCTTGGGCAAAGGAATTGAAAACCGATTTTACTTCGCTACAGAAAAGTTTAGGTATACTTTGCCAATCACACCAAATATGTGGATTCCTTGCATTCCAGTTTAATTGAAAATTCCAAAAATCTACGAATATTAATGTTCTCAACATAAAAACCTCCTAAAATAAAACAGGGGATCTATAAAAGATCCCCTGGTGATATATTACGGGCCCCATAATAAGGTATAACAAGGGAACCCGGTGGTATTTAGCTTTATACCGTTAAAGTATTAAGCAGTATACGAATAATCAAAGCAAATGTCAATACATTAATCAATTAAATTCAAACATCGCTCAATTTATCTTTCAAAAATTCCCCCACTTTATCATCATTATCCTTATGAATTACTTCCAAGCCAAATTCATCAAGGGCTTCCTTCGGTATTAACCGCGGTGGTTCAACTGAAAGCTCCAGCACCTGCGCCATTGTAACCAGTGTCTTGAGCATCATATTTGTGCCTTGATTTAAGTAGCATTACTTTGTTAAGTATTTATTTTAGTATTTCATAATTATTTGAAACATCATAATTTCCGCGTAGGGGCCGATTTATCGTGCCCTGTTGCATGAATTGAAGGGTAAATAAGGGGACAGTATACCTATTTTTCTGGGGGACTATCGTTATTTTAAAGAGTATTTATAAAAATAGGTATACTGTCCCCTTATTTACTGCACGAATCTCGCACTTAACAAAGTAATGGTAGTGTCTAATTTTACCCCAATCTATCCCTTAAAAACTCCCCCACCTTATCCTTATGAATCCTCTCCTGCTGCAACGTATCCCGCCAACGAACCGTAACCGTACCATCTTCCAATGTCTGAAAATCCACCGTTATACCATATGGTGTTCCAATCTCATCCATACGGCGGTAGCGTTTACCGATTGAGCCCTGGAAGTCGTAAAATACCGGGAAATGTTTGCGCAAATCGGTATAGATGGCGTGAGCAATATCGGGCAGCCCTCCCTTTTTCACGAGTGGGAAGATGGCGGCTTTAACCGGAGCGATATGAGGAGCAAGCGCGAGGTAGATCCGCTGCTCTCCCGCCTGTTCGTCCTCGCGGTAAGCGTCAGCCAGCACCGCCAGCATCGCCCGGTTGAGACCGGCTGACGTCTCGACGATCTGCGGATGAAAACGCTCGCGGGTCTGGTCGTCGAAGTAGGTCATATCCTTGCCGGACGATTCCTGGTGAGCCTTCAGGTCAAAATCGCCGCGATCGTGCACGCCTTCGAGTTCTCCCCAACCGAACGGGAACTTATACTCAATATCCCACGCTTCTTTTGCATAGTGAGCGAGCTTGTCCTTAGGATGTTCATGCCAGCGCAGGTCTTCTTCATTTATTCCAAGTGAAAGATAGAAATTCCAACGTTGTTCTTTCCAATAATTTATCAATTCGCTCGTTTCGCCCGGCTTGACGAAGTACTGCATCTCCATCTGGGTGAATTCGCGGGTGCGGAAGATGAAGTTGCCGGTGGTGATTTCGTTACGGAATGCCTTGCCGGTTTGGGCAATGCCGAAGGGGATTTTAAGGCGAGCGGATTCCTGAACGATTTTCCAGTCGAGGAAGATTCCTTGGCAGGTTTCGGGGCGAAGAAATGTCTTAACAGTGTCATCGGCAACGGGTCCCATGGTGGTATCGAACATGAGATTAAACTCGCGAACTTCGGTGAAAGAATTCTTACTACCACATTTTGGGCATACGTTTACATCTTCTGAACCTCCACCATAACCAGTTCCATCACCGTATCCAGCACCTGAACCTGAACCTCCACCGTAACCAGTCCCGTCACTATATCCAGCACCTGAATCTGAACCTCCACCATACCCAGTTCCGTTGATTTGGTCGGCACGAAACCGTCCTTTACATTCCTTACAATCAACCATAGGATCACTGAAGTTTTTCAAATGCCCCGACGCATCCCAAACCTTCGGATGCAATATCACCGCCGAATCAAGCCCTACAATATTCTCATGCTTCAGCGTCATCTCATCCCACCAGAGCCGCTCAATATTATTCTTAATCGTCACGCCATAAGGACCATAGTCATAAGTCGAACCCACTCCGCCATATATTTCAGATGACTGAAAAACAATACCGCGCCGTTTGCACAACGCAACCAGTTTAGACATCGGATCGTTTGATTTTTTATTCTTTGCCAATTAATTCACCTTTTTTTACTGCAGATTGCGCAGATTTAACAGATATTTTTGTTGTTGTAATGCTGTGATGTTGTAATGTTGTGATTACATTCTTACTTAAAAATACAAAGCTATCCCCATTTCCGTTCTTTCGTGTCCGAAATCCAGCGACTTCCGCTCGGTTGTCAGTATATCGTGGCGGTCATCACGCCAGTATTCTCGCGTATCTTTATCCCAGCTATAAAGAAGCTTCATCCTGTATACCGCTGTAAGACTAATCTTTGGAAGTATAAACCATTCGAACCCGATATCGGTCGTCAAGCCGACACCCATATCGCTTGATTCTGTATTTCTTATGTAATCAACACCTTCCTTGTCCTCTAAATGGTCGTAGCGATATTCAAACGTGGGTCCGATTCCCCAGAATGGCATAAGATTGGATGATTGGTCATTGTACATCAAATAGACACAGGAAAGCCCTATTAAATAACTATAATCATCCCCGATTGACTCTCTTACTTCTAAGGAATCTCTGAATTCTTCATCTTTGAATTCAGAATCACCTATCTCACCATCAAATCTAACTCTGAGTTCAAGGGCGCGAGTAGTCGAAAAGTGATACCTTCCGGCTAATAAAATCCCTTTGTATGAACCGATTTGCAAATCTGTCCCCGTCTCAAACAGGAATGCCTTTGCTCCTGCATCAGGTTTATTATTTCCCTTGTTTTCCTGATCTGACTCGGTTCCTGAAGAAACAGTAACCATACAGCAGATGATTACGATACTTAGAATTAAACGCATAACTAACTCCTTCTTAAAAAATAAATTGATAATGTTGTGATCACTTACTTTCTTACTTGCTAACTTGCAAACTTGCTAACTCACCGACAGACAAGAATGTCTGTCCTACCCCGTTATCAGACTAACCAACTCACCTTCCCGCTTTTAAGGTCGTGCATTGCGGCAATGATCTTTAGCTCGCCGTCAATGATCTTCTTACGAAATACCTCGCTGTGTTCTATGATTTCCTCCACAACACGCAATGCATTCGACTTGGTCACTTCGGTTTCAAGCGCTTCACCGCTTAGATCGGGATGTCTGCGTTTAACAGCTTCAGCGACAGGGATAATGTGATCTATCACCTTCGTCATATAGCCGTGCAGCCTGTCGCCCTGGACGCCCAGCTTAATAGCGCCGCAGTCGGTGTGTCCCATCACAATCAGGAGCGGGATGTTGAACTTGTAAACGCCCAGTTCAAGTGAACCAAGCTCTATGTCATCGTAAATATTACCGGCGTTGCGCACTGAGAAGACGTCGCCGATGCCCTGGTCGAAAACCAGCTCTACCGGCGCACGCGAGTCAGCACAGCTAAGTATCGCGACAAATGGTTCCTGTCCAGAATGGAACGTTTCGTGCCGTAACTCTTCACCCAGATTGGGGTGTTCGGATTTTCCTTCGGCAAACCGCTCGTTGCCTTCTGTCAAACGTTTTAGTTCTTTATCTGCTATTGGCATTTTATCCTTTGTTTTGTAAAACCTTATAATTTAACTCTTCCCGCCAGACATTTTCTCCAATCTGGTAGTTATTAGTGAATGAGAAACCTCGCTCTATCAATGCGTTCTTTAGAATTGCGAATTGAGTATCTTTACCCTCAATCGGGTGAACTAACTTCAGGTTTTGGATACACCACGACGGAGCCAACCTCGGATCGTCAACGTCTGTGTATGTCACTCTAACAGCATCCGAAAGAAGAACCCCGTTGAGGCGAATAGTCCTCACTGAAATCAGCAATCCTGACCAATTAGCCGTGTAGATTAATGTATCAGGTACTTGACCTGTAGTGTATGTTATACTTCGTTCCCCAATTGTCAGATTTCGCAAGCCGTCTATCAAGGCAGCGATTCGAATCCTGTTATTTACCTTTTCGTCCTTTCCTGTAATCAAGGATTCACCGACCACCTCTTTCATCTCTATCTCCGGACTCTCAAGGATAGATTTTGCACGAGACTTGAATTCGCTGTGTGACTTACCATTTCCATCTTTACAACCGGTATGGACAATGAAAAGTAATATAAGTAAGCCTAAAAGGCATAATTTTTTAATAATTTTATAAATCAATGGTTAACTCCTGTATTTACTTCTTGAAGCAGTTCCTTCACTGCTGTTTCAAGCTGTTCGTCCTCACCGTTTATCATTTGTCCCGGTATAAGTGGAACAATAATATCCGGCACAGCTCCGTTTCCTTCCATATTGCGTCTCGGATCACGCGAAGGTTCCTTGCCGGTGTACCATCCTCTTAGCGGCAGTCGAAAACCGCTGCCGTCGAGGAGACGGTGTCCGCCTGTGCTGATCACTCCTCCCGGAGTCGGCACGCCTACCAGTTTCCCGCGACCAAGCGTCTTTATCGAATGACTAAAAATCTCTGCATTGGAGAATGAATACTCATTGCATAGTACGATAATCGGTTTTACCCAACTGTAGAGCGGCAATCTACCCTGCGGATAACCGGGACCTCCATCGCGCGGGAAGGTAACAGCATGGCGGCGCACTTGAAGCATCGCCAGAACGTAATCGGTCGTCCAGCCTCCTCCATTGTTACGCACGTCGATTACAAGACCATCTTTGCCATTTGCCATCGAGTAGAGTTGAGCCTCGAAGCGTGCCAGGCTTGGGTTTCCCATCCCTCTTAAATGGAGATAACCCAACTCCCCATCTGATAAAGAATCAACCATCTCGCGTTTATCCTTTACCCATTCATCGTATCGTAACGCTCCCTGAATATAAGCTCCCATCGGACGAACCACCACCCTGCGTTCCTTCTTTCCTTTAGCAAGAACTAACTCAACGCGTTGACCTACCTGATCGCGCAGTAATTCGTGAAGGTTTACCTCATGATCTAACTTTGTGCCGTTTACAGCGATTAAACGTTCACCGACTTCAATCGGTTCCTTGATGCGATCGCAAGGACCCTTGGGTTGGACATATTTTATCAATAAACCGGGTAAGTCTTTTTGTCGGACAGGAGTGTCCAACCTACTGGGGACAAAATCGAGCCCCAGTCGTCCGGTTGAATAGCTGTGACCGAATGAAGGAGACCAATATCCCGAATGCGACGAGTTTAACTCACCGATCATCATATCCATTAAATCACCGAAATCGCGCTCGCAGGAGGCAGCATCTATTTGAGACTGATACTTATCCCTGATTGCAGCCCAATTATAACCGTGAAAATCGGGATGATAGAACCGGTCGTTCAATGTACGCCATATCTCACCGAACTTTTGACGTCGTTCCGCCTGCCAATTCACTGTTACACGAGCGTCGAATGGATGACTCTTCGATTTTTTCCCTTCAATGCCAATTGATTTAACTTTGCCGGATCCGGTCAAGTACCTGATTCGCTTACCATCTTCAGTGAAACTGATAAACTTAGGTTTCTCACCGTCTTTGGTGAGTCGCTTTTTATTCTCACTCGTCCAGTCCGCTATATAAAGATCACGTTTCCCGTTATAATCATCGACGTAAGCAAATTTCTTTCCATCCAGTGAGATTGCAATATCCGAATCCTCATTGGCAATACATGCAACCCTTCTAATGCGGCGAAATATTTCAGTTGTGTCTATAACTACTTCAATTAGCGACTTATCTTCATCTTTTTTCTTCTTATCTTTATCCTTTTTTTCCTTATCGTCTTTATCTTTTTTCTTCGATTTAGATTGCCGTTCTTCTTCAGCCCAATCCGCCGTTGACTTGTAATGATCCTCTTCTCGCAGAAACACGAAATGCAGGTTCCAGTTATTCTCCTTACGACGCGAACGGAAGGCTAACTTGCGTCCATCGGCAGACCAAACAGGAAAAGTATCTTCATCGGGATGACGACTGATGTTGATTTCAGCATGGCCCTCTGCAGGTATGATAAATACATCGCTGTTGTAATCATTATCCTCACGTGCAAAAGCAATCCATTTACCATCAGGAGACCAGGCATACTGAAGCAGCGACCAGCCCTTCAGCAATTCGAATTCCTTGCCTGACTTCAGATTTCGGATGACAAGGTCACCCTTGCCTCGCCTATAGGCAATACTGCTGCCGTCCGGCGACCATTGAGGACGGTACTCATCGGCAGAATTATCCGTCAACTGCTCAATACTGACATCGAAAGTCCTCGCCAGTTCGGGTGTTTCATCGTTGGATGAATAGGCGATATATAGATTGCGATTACCGTTGCGGTCTGAGACGAAGATCAGGGAATCACCACCAGGGGAGACAGTGAAATCACCCTCGCGCGCCGGATTGTCTCTGGTTATCGAATTAGCTCTACCGCGGGCGGCTTTATCGTCATCGTCTACGACGCGCCCGGCAAAGATTTCTCCGCGCACCTCGATAAACATCTGCTGACCGTCGGGGCTGAATGTTAGACGCTCGGCTTTGTTTGTATACTTGATCTTCTCCTTTGTAGACTTTGGATTGTCTAAAGGCGCAATAATATTCAGTTTGCGCGACTCGCCTTCATTCTCAATTACATATATACCAAGCTTATGCTCGTAAGTAATTATTCTTCCATTAGCTGAAATAGATGGGAATCGCACACCGTCTTCGGTGTAATTAGTAATATTTTCCCATCTGTTATCAGACAAACGTTTATAGATATTTGGCGTACCATCCTGTTCGGAAGTAACAAAGATTGAGCCGTCACTCCCCCAGAAGGACCATCGAGACGGTGGTCGTCGGTAATCCTCACCGGTTTTATGTTGTCCGGTATCGGTTAGGACGATATGCTTGTCATTCTCGAAATCGTATATCCATATTTGCGGTGAAGCGCTGCCTTTATAATGCCTACGCCACCAGCTTGTGTTTTTCCCGCTTCGGGTGTAGAGCATTTTCCGTCCATCGGACGAGATCACTCCATCCGTTCCGAATGATTTCATAATAGCGAATGGCGTCCCACCTTCAATCGGAACACAATACAGGATCGGCTTATCGGGATAGCGGTCATCGCGGCGCGAGTGGAAGATAACACTTCCGGCATCCGGCGCCCAACTGCAAACCTGATCATCCGACTCGTGAAAGGTCAATTGTTTTGACTGCCCGCCTGACGAGGGGATGATATAGACGTCATCGTTGCCGCAACGGTTAGCGCTGAACGCAATCCATTCACCATCCGGCGACCAGCGTGGAGAATGCTCATAAGCAGAACTGACCGTTAGCCGTGAAGCTCTACCACCTTCGATAGGCACCGTCCATAAGTCGCCGCCGTAACTGAAAGCAATAACGTCTCCATTTGGGGAGACAGACGGGTGACGGGGGAAGTTAGCTTCCTTCGCAAATGCTGGAAGCGTTGATATTGAAATTAGAATTAAGATTAAATATTTATAAATCACTTGGATACCAATTAAAATTTTACCGCAGAGATCGCAGAGGGCACAGAGATTTAGTTTAGAGTTCAACCTTTAGGTTGTCTTTGAGTTTAGAGTCCAGCCTTCAGGCTGTTTTCAGTTTAGAGTTCAACCTTCAGATTGGAGACGCTCAACATCCCGAAGTTTCGGGACGAACTCTGAACAAAGACAGCCTGAAGGCTGGACTCTGAACTTATAACTTCGCGTCCTCTGCGCACTCTGCGGTGAAAAAAACTACTTCACTAACACGACTTTCCTGACATATCTGAACCCATCCGCTTCCATCTGCACACAATAAATTCCCGCCGCTGCTGTCTCAGCATTCCATACTACCTTGTAATGACCGGCTTCACGATGGTTATTGTACAGCGTCGTTATCAAACGTCCGGATATGTCGTAGATATGCAATGTGATATTTGACGCATTCGGCAGACCGTAAGATATTGTAGTTACAGCGTTAAACGGATTCGGATAGGCATTTGACAGATAAAACTCATCGGGGATCGGGGGAACTGCAACGGCGTCTAACACCAGGAAACCATCCTTGCCGTAGATTAGACCGGTTCCTTGTTTGATACAACTGACCGTTAGATTTTTATCACAATCATCACTTGCGTCCCATAACTTTAAGCTGAAGGTTTCACCTTCGCGCAGACCTTCTACAACATCATCAGTATATTTATCGTCTCCCCATATTGCCAGACCGCATTTACCATCAGTGAACATACCGACGCCGATTAGATTGCCTGACGAACCGAAAGCAGCTATTTGAGCGCCATCTGCAATTTCAACTCCGGAAATGGATGTCACCAGAACACTCATATTCTCGCCGGTTGGTGTAACACGTAGCCCGGTTTCTCCGAAACCGGGGTTGTATATGGTTTTACCCGGTTTCGGAGAAACCGGGCTACCGTTAGGTTTAACAGCCATTGCGGTTCTTTCTTCCGGCTCCTCTGGGTAGACCAGCACGACATCTTCATCCACATTGATCTGATAGCCCAACCCCGGCGTCCAGGGTTCCATATTCGAGTATCCCCACTCCGGCACAAGGAAATGTCCCTGACCATCCTTAGCCATTATAACGTTATCCATAATTGGTGAAATCACATAGTAATCGCTTCCCCGGTCAGCGGGTAAATCATAATCGGGATAATATGCGATTATGTTCCAGCCGGTTTCTATCTCAAGCTCTGTCTGCGGATGTATTGCCAACCCCTGCCAACTGACTTCGAACTCTTCATAAACCCTGAAATGATAACCCTCAGTAAGATTCCAGTATTCGATGCCGTAGAAATTCCACGCAGGCGCACAGAACTGACCGCGCTCGTCGCGCATCATAGTGAACAGCGGACGCCCGTCATCATCGAAGAAATCGGTGAGCATTAAACGAACCAAAGGACCCGGATCTGAATTCATCTCGCCCCAGTAATCCTCAACCGGCACAAGATTTAGCGAGATCAAGTTCCAGCCCTCGTGAAATGATATTACGTTTTCGCGAAATACCCCCGCCGTTACTATAATATCGAACTCGCGATCCCCATCTGAGAAGTATGTATAATCTTCCTCGTTCATGAGTTCGATACTTGCATCGGTTTCCCTGTCAAAAAGGATAAAACTGTAAGCTTCCGGAACGCTGCCCCCGATGTCGTCCCAGCTTAGCGTTACATTGCCTTCCTCGCCGCTGACTACTACCATCTTCCACTCGAAAACCTCGTCTATCTGCATCGTCCGGCGGATGTCGCAGTTGAAACGGCGTCCGAAGACATTATCCCAGTTTTCTTGATCAAAATAGACGCTGACGTAATTCCGGTTGGGGGGAACGGGCGGTTCGGGCAGATCGTATTCCGCATCGAATTGATCGGTCGCTTCCTCTGTGGAGCCGAGGGTCGTGATCAGGTCGGCAGCTCCCTCCATACGAGCATCAATCCTCAACCGCCAGTGTTCCGGCAGCGGTTCCTCGTCATCAGCGGGCATCCTTTGTCCTCCACCTTCCGTTACAGGGGAAATCACCAATTGCAAATCGCCCGTTAGAGCGCGAAACCAATGACCGCGCCACGACTGAAGAGCGTCGTCCTCATCATAAGCGGCTTCAGCGTTATCATAGCTGTAGAAGACGCCCTGCACGAGTTCCTCTTCTATCGCTTCTTCGAGTGTATACGTCTCATCACCAGTTACAATACATAAACTGTCCCCCGGTATCTCCTGCGGGAAGGGAGCGCCGATTAAGTTCCAGCCGACTGCAAGATCGAGCGTCAACGGCTCCATCCGCGCGGCGGCGGCAATGTTTAGCGTAACATCATCAAGCGTCGCCAGCCAGTAGCCGGCGCCGAGCGATACCTCGTCCACCACGTCAAAGCCGTCGTCCGGATGAAAGCTGAACACGTGATAGAAATTGTCTATATCATCGTCGAACAGCTCTTCGAGCGAGCCGTCTTCGCCGATCAGTGGAACGCTGATCAGGTTCCAGCCAGCGCCGAATTCCTCAGCCAACTCCGCTGGTGTAATACCAAAGTATTCGTCAGAATCGTCCTCACCGGCGTTGTCCATATTATCGCTGCACTCGACTTTAATCAGGCAGTATGCTGAATAGCTGTCGGGAACCTCCCAGTCAATCGTGCAGTCGCCTCCTTCGGTTTGACCGATCTCCACCCAGATCTCGCCGCGGTCGAGCGAATAGGAAACGATTGAGGATACAACGCCGATCCTATCGTCAGCCTCCCAGGCGATCTCCACGTTTTCTCCGAACTCGAAGATTTCACCGCCGTTTGGCTCGATAACGGTAACGTCGGGGGGCATCTCATCGCCGTAAACCAGGTGGAACTGCCGGACGCCGCCCTCGCCGGAGTTATACTCATAGCTGTCCTCCTCCCACAGATTGATGGTCTCTTCCGTTTCGACGTCCTCGATGTACAGTGCGAGTCCTTCATCCGGAATATCCAGCGGATCGAACGTCAGCGTAACGGTTTGATCTTCCTGATCGGTATCCACCTCAAACGACCAGACGATGGCATCTTCAATATAAGCGTCTGCCGGAACGACGTCGGTGGTGAAATTCTCATACAGCTCGTGTTCATAGTCTTCGTGGGGGAAGTAGAGGGATATGTAGTCGTCGGGGGAGTGAGGCGGTTCGGGGGTGTCGTATCCGGCGTCGAAACCGAAGGAAGCTTCTTCGGCGCCGCCGGCATAATTGTTGTTGTCGTTGTGGTCGCCGACGGAAGCGGTTAGGGTGATTTGCCAATCCGGATCGGGGGGTTCGTCGCGGAGGAAGCGGTAGATGCCCATGTTAGTATAGTCCGCGACGTAGATCAAACTGTTAGAAACGAAAACATCTTCTGCTTTTCCTGGTGTCCTATAGTATCCAACCTCTTCGGGATGCTCTGGATCTGATACGTCTATCACGCGTAAGCCGCTTCCCTCGCAAGCCACATAAGCAAAGTCTCCATTAACTGCAACACCATAAGCCCACCAACCCCTAGAATAGTATCCAACCTCCTCGGGATGCTGCGGATCAGATATGTCTATTATGCGTAAACCGCTATAACGGTCAGCTATATAAGCAAAAGCACTGACGACGGCAACACCTTCAGCCTCACCAGGCGTATCACATTGTCCAACCTCTTCGGGATTCTCCGGATCGGATACGTCTATTATTCGTAAGCCGTTTCCACTAGCAGCCAAATATGCAAAGTCACCATTGACAGCAACACTAATAATAGCATACCCCTCATAGTATCCGACCTCCACGGGATGCTGCGGATCGGATACGTCTATCACGCGTAAGCTATAATAATCAGCCACATAGGCAAAGTCACCGTTGACAACGACGTCATAAGCAGAACCCGGAGTATCATAATATCCGACCTCTTCGGGGTTCTGTAGATCGGATATATCAATTATACGTAAGCCGCTTTCATAATCAGCCATATAGGCAAAGTCACCATCAACGCCGACGCCATATGCTTCACCCGGCGTATCATAGTGTCCAACCTCCTCAGGATGCTGTGGATCGGATACATCTATTATACGTAAGCCTTCTTCTAAATCAGCCACATAAGCAAAGTTACCGTTGACGGCAACATCATAGGCTTTACCCGGTATATCATAGTATCCCGCCTCTTCGGGATTCTCCGGATCGGATACGTCTATTATTTTTAAACTGGAACCACCAATATAAGCAAGATCTCCGTTGACAGCAATACAACCAGCACGCCACTCCTCATAGTATCCAACCTCCTCGGGATGCTGCGGATCTGATACGTCTATTATTCTGAAACCGAAACCACCAACATAAGCAAGATCGCCGTTAACAGCAACACAACCAGCTTGCCTCTCATAGTATCCAACCTCCTCGGGATGCTGCGGATCTGATATGTCTATTATGCGTAAGCCTCTTGGACAGTCAGCTACATAAGCAAAGTTACCACTGACGGCGACGCCTACGGCATTCCCCGGCGTGTCGTAGTATCCAGTCTCTTCGGGATTTTGCAAATCTGATATATCTATTATGCGTAAGCCATTATTGTAATCTGCTATATAAGCAAAGTTCCCACTGACGGCTACGTCACGTGCAAGTCCCGGCGTATCACAGGATCCTACATATTCAGCCTGCCGCGGATCGGATACATCTATTATGCGTAAGCCGCTAGTCCCATCAGCCACATAAAGATAGCTACCGCTAACGATAACTCCATCTGCCTGTCCTGGTGTACTAATGTATCCAACTTCTTCGGGATGTTGTGCATCTGATACGTCTATTATGCGTAAATCACTACAATGTTCAGCCACATAAGCAAAGCTCCCACTTACGGCAACACCTTTGCTCATTAATGGATTATCATCCCAATAGCCAGTAACTTCTGGATGTTCAGGATTCGAAATATCAATGATCTGAAGACCGGAATACCCAGCAGCTATATACGCATAATCATCCTGAACGACAATATCTTGTCCATAGTCCCAAAGGTTGTAAATTCTTCCGATTTGTCCGACATTTTCCCTAACCTGCGCACCCCCGTTTCCAGCCGCAATGAGCAGCGTCAGGGCGATTAGAATTTTTGTAAACCGGGACATGATTTTCTCCTTATGTTGTAATTTTTTTTACCGCAGAGGGCGCAGAGTTTAATGCTTCGCGTTCTCCGCGCACTCTGCGGTGGAAAAGTTTTTTCTAATAGTCATCTGCTTAATCTGTTTAATCTGCTGTGAATCTTGTTCTTTATTCCTTGACTTCTAATCTCATAATTGATATATTACACTATGCCGAAAACAAGAAATTATGGAGGATAAATAAATGAATCTATCCAGAACAGTAGATGCGATCGCGATTCTCGATGAAGAAGATCGAAAGGATCCTGAAATGGCGGCACGGGTTCAAATCGAACTCAAGAAGCTTCTTCTCAGTATCAAGCTTCGGGAGATCCGCGAAAAGGCTCGTTTGACTCAGAAACAACTCGCCGAACGCATCGGATCCTCACAATCAGCCATTGCTCGAATGGAAAGCGGCGATTACAACAGAATGTCAATGACCCTTCTGCAAAAGTACGCTCTTGCTTTGGGGTTTGTAATGGAAATTGATTTCAAAGAAATAGATACTACTCAAGCAGCATAGGCTTATGTGATGTTGTAATGTTGTGATGTTGTTATTTTCTTACCGCAGAGGGCGTAGAGATTTAGCTTAGAGTTCAACCTTTAGGTTGTCTTTGTTCAGAGTCCAGCCTTCAGGCTGTTTTCCTTTCCCTAACTATCAGCTCAAAACAGCCTGAAGGCTGGACTCTGAACTTATAACTTCGCGTTCTCCGCGCTCTCTGCGGTGGAAAATCACTTCAACAAAACAAACTTCCTCGTCCGCACTTCCCTCGCTGCCATCATCTGAATAAAATATATTCCCGACGGCAGCTCATTCACTCCAAAGGTCAGGCGATGCGAACCGGCGGTGAAACGGGATTCGGTGAGACTCCTGATGCGGCGACCTGTCTGGTCTATTATGGTTAAGGCGACTTGACCGGCGGTCGGCAGGTGGAAGGTTATCATACCAATGCCGTTGGTTGGGTTCGGGTAAACAGCGTTTAACCGGTATGTGAAAGGACTATCGTCTGAGACACCGGCAAACTGGCTGTCGTGCATCAGGAATACAGGGATGCGCATCTCGCCCTCGTCTGCGTTGTGCGTAATTACCAGATCAACAGCGTATTCGCCACCCTCCAAGCCGGTGGTGGAGATCGTCAGCACGCACTCCTGCTCACCTTCCGCGTTAACCTCGCCACTCTCGGGCTCAACTGAAATCCAGGACAGATTTAATCCTGCATCATAGAAATCCACCCGGTCACCTTCCGGGTTCTGGATTACCGCTATCAAGGTCCAGCTCGTTCCGCTCCAGCCGGTCGTCAGGTAGCAGCCTCCGGATATGTCCCCATCCTGTACCGGTTCCAATTGAGCGAGGTGCATAAATTCACCTGTCTCCGGGCTGAACTTGCAAACTTCAAGACCGGTCTCGCCATCGGCGGAAAATATATAGAGTGGGTAATCATCCGGATCGTCCGAGCGCCAGGCAAAGCCGTAAGGTCGCAAGCGGTGTGAGAACATATCAAGCACGTTTCCTTCGGAGTCAAGCCTGTAGATCGGGCTGCCTTCATTGGAAACCCATAAATCACCGTTCTCTGAATTAACCGCCAGCGCGCGCGGTGGAAACAACGGTGAAGGAATGGAATCAACGTCTGCACCGTTCAGGTTCATACTGTAGATCCACCTGCCGCTGCCGCCGTAAAGCCTTTCTGTTTCGCTGTTCCAGGCAAGATCGTGCATACCCCACCTGCCGCGACAGGGTTGCTCCAAGCGGTTTATATAGCGTCCGACACGGTTAAATCGGTACAGGTAATTGGTCATCTCGCCGTTGTTTCCGCCGGATACGTAGTAATGCTCATCAGCGAAAATAACACCGAGTATGCGATTGTCATCCGTTTGTTCGGTAACATCAAAGCTCGCCAGCCGATCCCAATCTTCGTCAGGATCGTCGCGTTGTGTTGCGTCAGGTGTTAACACCTGACGCAACGGTCTATGACTAAATGGTTCGTCCCGGCAAGCCGGGACACTCCGGGGATGGTTTGCCGGCGAGACGCCTGCGCCACAAAAGCCAAATTCATCCTCGTGCTCACCGAAACCTATTTCAAAAGACAACTCACCATCACCTGCGTTGGATATTGTGAATTCGTAATCAGCTTCTTCATTGTCTTCCAAGGTATCTACAAAGGCATCAACATTTATATCTATTTGCGGATGTGTCAACTCAAAATTTACTCCAGCGCTGTCACCGATTCTGATGGGATTCAAATCTCTGGTGATGTCATTGTATCCCTGGATGCGTAAGATTATTTGGAGTTCTTCATCAGCTAAAGCTGTGGGAATACGGAACATTCCATTCTCGTCTGTTGTAACCCATCCACCAGGAATTACTCCTACCGTTGCATTTGGAACAGGATCGCCATTAGCGGCGGTATTAACATTGCCATAGACAATAGAATATCTATGCCATGAAGAGGTTGCAAAGCGGATGACGCTGCCATTGCCGATTGCAGATGCTCCCGGCGCCCATCTGTTCCAGAAACCGTACTGCAAGCCCCCTTGATCATCAGGATCTCCGATGCCGAATGTGGCATAAGGAGTGCCGTGAGCATCTATCCTGCCTTCATTGACGACATTCAAATACTGGAATATTATGTCGCCGTCACCGGTATAAGTCGGATGCCAGAGTGGATCAAGCAGGATCAATTGGAACGTCTCTGGTGCACCCGGACCAGCCGGACCAATCCAACGTCTCATATAATACCATTCAACGATGAAACGATGCTGCGCTTCATCAAAATAGTAGTAAACACCACTTGACGGGGTTGGTTGATACAGGTCGTCCCACCAGGGGCAAAGCTGTGCGATTGGTCCCTGTGGCGAGCCTATCGGCAGGTTGCGGAAATCCACGTAATTGCCCTGATCCCCAAATGCCGCCCAGCCGTTAGTGCATACAGTCAACCGGTCGTATTCCTCACCGTAGTATTGAAAATCGAAAGGCAGTTGAAGAACAACGCTCTTGTCATCATCTTCACCGCGGTCTATCATTTCAGTGTCGGTTCCGGGACCGTTACGTCTGGGGTTGATCTCAGTCCAGTTAAAATTTGGCGCAATATTAGAGATCCACCGGTCACGATTGTCTATCGCCCAGTAGCCGTATTCATCCGGTCCTGCCGGCACGTCGAAAGGTCGCCCGACAACCTGCAAGCTGAATGGTATAACGGCTTCGTATTCATCTTCAGAAAAGAATTGGAATTCAAACAGCAAAGATATATCATAAGGCGTAAACTCATCCAGCGCAATAATGAAGTCGCTTTCAGCAAACAGAGTATCCTCCACAGGGAGTGGATCAGCATATTCCACGATATTATTGAGAACCTCTGTGTAATCGTTAAGACTGATTAGTTCAACTATAAAGGTTCCTTCTATATCCAATTGTCCGGTGTTAGTCAGATCAAGGGAAATTGAAAGCCATTCAGCGCCCGGCTCGACATCATCACCTACAAATATCTCAAGAGCTTCCCAGCGCGGGGCTGCGCCGCTGATACCGAATTCAAGATTCCATTCATCGTCATTATGAACAGCAGTTATAGTAAGTGGAACCGTTTCTCTGTCAGGGAAATTCATTCCCAGCCTGATTAGAAAGTTAGACTCCGCCCTTCCATTTGATTGTATATCACCCTCATATCGATATTCTCCTTCGAGAACTTCGCAAGCATTATGGTCAGTGGTAAGAGTAAACTCGACTCCACCCTCAATAGTCTCTATGCCATCATTCCTGACGGTAACCGTTAAACCGATAATCTCACCCGGATTAGTAATCCCGTCTCCATTTCCAACGCGCGGTTGCATATTGTCATCGATTATAAAATGGTTGTCATAAGCAATTATATGGTCGGATTGTTGAAACCTTAGCTCTTCTGTATGAGGAATAACCCGGTCACCGGATACGGTAACTGAACCGGTTCCAGGGGTAACCATGTCTAAATCAATTACGACTTGAGCTTCTCCATTCTCGTCTGTATATGCAGCTGAAACAAATTCAACCTGCTCGTTCTGTTCATCAAGCTTGAGAAATCCAACACGCACACCGGGTACAGGATTTTCATCTTCATCTGTAACTACAACTGTAAACTCACCATCACCGATATTAACCACTTCAGGCAGTTCAAGTTCGACCTCTCTGGGCACACCCCGCCAGATAACGGTTCCCGGATCACCCATCAGGTTCGTCCAATAAGCATGATCGGAAACCCGTTCCATACTGGCGTAGCTGTAGGTTGCGAACAGTTCAAGCTTGGCGCGGTTAAGCGACCATCCCAGACGGCAGACGTCGCCTTCGATGACGCCTCGGTAGTAACCGGCGAGCAGGGCATTGTTGAAATCAACGCGGGACTGGAATCCGACTGTTCCGATAGCGCCGATAGCGCCGCCTTCCGCTCGCAGTAATGCTTCAGTATATCCAAAACCCTGACCATTGAAATCTCCGGCGTTGCAGGCTAACAGCAGAGCGACCGGAAGTTGTTGATTGCGCAGACGAAGGACGTCATGGCGCGACCAGTCTTCCATTCCCGTCCAGCCGCGGTAGTTTATGAAGAGAGCGCCTCTATTGAAGACATCCTGCATAAAGTTCCCTACGCCTCCTCCCATATTCCACCAAAATGTGTCCACTTCAGTATAATTATTACGAAGCATAAGATCGCGCACCCAACGCCCTACCAAAATAGTCGAAAAACCGCTACGCTCGCTGCCGGCGCAAACTGCACCGCGGTAATACCAGTCGTCTTCTTCTACATCGGGTTCAGTTTCATAAGTAATAATCTTATCGATAATGTCTTCGAGTTCCTGCAGGCTGTTGTATGAAATCCTGCCGACAGCCGCTTCGGGCAGCGGATCGACACCGTTAAGCAAACCATAAGGATAGTCACTCGTTCCTCGTATAAAAGTCGGCACAGAGAACTCACCTCCAACATCACCAACCAGACAGATATATTCAACCGGATATTGACCTTCATCGTTCATATTTCGGATGCTCTCCATCACCCATTCAGGATTCCCAAAGTGATTCATCTCGACAACGTTATAACCTTCCAGGCGACGCAATTCAACCAAAGGCTGAATGATTTCACCGACTCGATCATTGGCTGGTTTAATATAAATGTAAGTGGAAGCAAAATTCTCATCTCCATCATCGCGACGAGGATCATCACGGTTGATTAGCAGGTCTCCCCACATCTTTCGAGCCTCATAGCCAAGTCGAGATAAATCAGGTGGTGAACCATTGATATTGATCTCGATTTTTGTTTGCTGGATAAATTGTTGTTTACCATCTTTAGCGCTCACAATCGGATTGAAGGTAATCGGAATGAAGTCAATACCGTTGGATGACCATTTTGATCCAATAGTAACGGGATCAGTCCTGAGTGGCGCAGTCGTCTCTGCCTGTGAGGTTGTCTTCATATCCAGAACTCGAACAGATAAATTACCTGAGGGAGCAATCGCTATCCAACGTGTGATAACGGGGATTACATTGTCTTCGGAAAGGAATTGAATCGCTTGTCCATCGGTTTTGTATTCGATTCTGTAACTGTTGTCAGAAATCCGATTGATTTTTACATCAATACCGTTGTTCTGAGTGTACACATTCTGTCCAACCACTGATAAAGCAATTATCGGCAATAGAACGAATATAAATGAGATGGTAATTATCCGGTTTAACATCGGATGCCTCCGTTATGATAAAGGATGAAATAATCTTGTGTTTCCGCTAGGTTTTAAGCGGAACGAAGTGAAATATAATAGATATTTTCGTGTAAATGTTTTACAATTCATTATCTTGCATTCTGCTTGAGAATATCAATCACAGCATTAATAATCACATCAAGGGATTCAGTCATAAGTGAGCCCACATCGGTTCGGAAAAGAGAGACGTTTGCAGTGAATAGTTTACACGGTCGTGCGTAACTCAATCTTTGCAAACTTCCCTCTCTAAAGTCATCATCGGTTAATTTTACAGATCTTTTATCGGCATAAGGATTGCTGGTTACCTGGCATAATATCCAATCGTTCTTGTCTGCTGCGGCAAGAACTACTGCTGGTCGTAACTTTGCTTTTGACAGATCAGAAAAAGGGAAAGGCAATAAAACTACTGTTCCGGCTGAAGGTGTGACCACGCCTTATCCTCCTCCGGTTTATTCCAATCTTCAGCGAGCGCCTCTTCACTAACTAACGTGATCTCATCTACCTTCGGTATGCCAACCTCCTCTTCAAGTATGGTAACAATTGCTTTTCGGGATGTCCTGAGACGAATCGCTTCCAAAAGCCTGATCCTCCCGTCGTGATAGATGATAGCTTCTACTGATTTAAGCATTTACACCTCTGTAATCTATTACGGTTGGTTTCACCCACCGCGATTCACATTCATTCCCTTCGAGAATAATAAATCTGTAATCTAACCCAACAATTCATTCAACTTCTCAACGCCTTCCTTAACCTCATCCAGCGGTACAATCGTGAAGCATAATCTCGCCCATTCAGAATAATCATAACCAAAATATTCACCTGGGGAAAGGACTACTCCGGCGTCGAGCATTTTAAATACTTTTTCCATCGAGGAGAGGTTCTCAAAATTCTTGCCCAATTTAAGGAAGAAGTAGAATCCGCTGATACTGGGCATCGCTTCAGCTTTCAGATTATCGCGAACCCACTGCCAGGCGGATGCGTAATCCGGTTTGAATGTGTTGACAATATCATCAAACTTCTGCATACCGCGCCATGCCATACGCATATCGTAACGCCCCGACTGGTAGTGGCTGCCGACGACGCCGTGATGCAATTCGGAGATTACCGGCGCCGGAGCGGTTGCATAGCCGACTCTTATTCCGGAAGCCCCGAAGCTCTTGGAGAAGCTGTGCACTGAAATGGTGCGCTCAAACATATCAGGTAGCGATCCGATGGAAATATGTTTGCTTCCGTCGAAAATGAAATCTTCGTAAGCCTCGTCTGAGAAAACCCAGAGATCGTGCTCTTTGGCAAAATCGCCGATTTTTTCCAGTGTTACTCCATCCAGGATGACCCCGGTCGGATTGGACGGTGTATTAAGATAAATCGCTTTGGTTTTCGTCGTTAAGTACGGTTTCATTGCTGTGGCAGGATCGAAAGAATCATCCTTTGCCAAACCGTCAAAGAAAGGAACTTCGACCAGTTTAACGTGCGCCTGAGCAGCGACCACTCTGAGGATTGACCAGTATGGGGCAAGCGTTAAAATTTCAGCATCTGCTTCCAGAATGCGAGTGAAACCGGCGTGAAGAGCGCTGGTCGCACCGCTTGTTACTTGAATCGAATCAATATCCTCTGCAGGCAGCTTGTTATGCGTCCTGACCTTATCTAAAAGCGCTTCTATCAGCGCAGAATCACCGAAAGCGCTGCCATAACGGTTCAGCCCGGTTCCATAGAGTTCATCTTCGTTAGGAACAGGTGTTTGTAATTGTACCGGTAGCGGTAGATACGCATCGCCTCTATGCAGAGCAATGACTTTCTGACCAAGTTCAGCCCTCTTCTCCACCTCGAATTCAATCTGGTTGAAGACAGTGGGGGGGCGTTTTTGTTTTGGGAATGTGGATGGTTTATACATTATTTCCTTTATTTAGCATTACTTTGTTAAGTGCGAATTTCGCGTAGGGGCCAATTTATTGAGCCCCTACTACTTATGCAAAAGGGCTCGATAAATCGGCCACTACGCGGAACTTTTAATGTTTCAAACAATTATAAAAACCAATATTGATACTTAACAAAGTAATG
>JAVCDD010000291.1 GCA_030765125.1 Candidatus Hatepunaea meridiana | reverse complement strand
CTGGCGTTTACACTTGAAGCTTCTGATCCAGATGATGATGGCTTGGAATTCTCAGCAGAAAACCTTCCCGATGGTGCATCACTTGAGGGAGCCGATTTCAGTTGGACACCTGGGTTTGATCAGTCAGGTGAATACGAAGTTACCTTCAACGTAACAGATGGCGATCTTTCTGACGATGAAACGATAACAATCACCGTTAATGATGTTCCAAGAGAACCATACGTTGTCAATGAAATAGACGACTTGGAAATGACTGAGGATGATGAACAGCAGCAGGTCGCTAATCTCGACGAGGTTTTCAATGATGATGACCAAGAGGACGAAGAACTGCGATATTCGGTGGTTTCCGAGCCAGATCACATTGAGGTTGTAATTGACGGCAACAATCAACTTCAAGTTAGACCGGATGTTAACTACAATACCGCCCAGGACGGACCTCAGGCAGTCACTATCAGGGCTACTGATCATACGAACTTATCTGCCGAAACCAGTTTCAACATCACTGTTCAACCTGTTAATGATCCACCACAGGAGTTCCAATTACTCACTCCTGATGATGATATTGAATTCAGATATGATCCGGATTCGATGGCAGTGATTAATTTCAATTGGGAAATTGCTCAGCAGGTCGAATGGGAACTCGATGAGGTCACGTACACGCTGAAGATATACCTTGCCGATGTTGATGAGCAGGATACGCTAATATTTGAGAACATTGAGGACAATTCAGAGGAACAGTCTATTGATGTGATTGCTGAGCATTTCCTCGGAGAAGGAATGCGTGAAGATGCGCTCTCGATTTCATGGTCGGTATGGGCTATGGATTCGGACTTCGCTATAGGTGCAGAAAACGGTCCTTTTACATTCGCAATTCCAGCGTTAAATGTTGATGATGATTTAATTACAGGCATACCTGAAGATTACTACCTCGCACCAAACTTTCCTAATCCATTCAACGCTACAACGACCATTCAATTTGGACTGCCTTTACCGGGTTCAATAGATATCACTGTTTGGGATATGTTTGGTCGCAGAGTAGCGAAACTTACTTCCGACAATTATTCCGCAGGGTGCCACGAGGTGACTTGGAACGCCCGTATGATTTCGACTGGCGTGTATTTAATAAGATTAAAAGCAAACGACTTTATCGCCATCCGGAAAATTATTCTTGTTAAGTAACATGACGGTAAAAGAGGAAGTGGGCAAAGCAAATGAGCAATTAGTTAAGATATAAATCTTCGAAGGCTCATTGGAACGATAAGGAGGGCGTAGGGATTCAGTTTCTACGCCCTTCTTGCTCTACTATCACACTATTGCTCTGGGCAGATATCCTTATATTTTTAAACTTAGTAACACTCAATACATGTTTTAGCGTGATTTTATTAAATTTTTTACAATACATATTATAGGTCATAGTTAATTGTCTTTCATAACGGAGCAAGTCATGTTCACACAAAAACATAATATATTTGTTACGGTTCTATGGGTGTCCCTTTTTTTTATACAAGGTTGTAATAAAGAAAACCCAGTCGAGCCAGCAAATCCCGACTTTGAAATCAGCCAGCAAACAGTTGTAATAGATTCAACACGCTTTACTGATCTCATCATTGACGGTAATCGTTACAGCTTTTCTTTTATTGGTTGTCCTGAGGCTATATCAGTTGGCGACAAATTGGTTCTTAATAAATCTGGCGGTTACCTTAGAAAAGTTACTAACGTTGAGATTCAGGGAACACGAGTCATTTTGATAACAGAAGATGCCAGTCTTACCGACGCAATTGTCCAGGGAAGTATCGAACAATCATTTGAAGCCAAGATAGGAGGGAATTCGAGAACAAATGGACATGATGAGGCAAGCGTGATGCATCCTGTTTATTTCATCAATGGGGTTTCTGAAGCTGACGGTTCACTGAGATTAGATGGTGTAGAGTTATATAATGGAACAATCGAATACAACGGACAACAGGTTGACTTAACTTGTGTGATTACTAAAGGATCAGTCGGGTTCGAACCATCTGTTGATTTGGGATTTAGTATTCAAAACAGCATCCTGGATGAATTTCATGCTATAGCGACCGGAGAACTTGAATTTGATTGCACTATGGAATTGACGTGTTCACGCAGGTTCGAGTTCGAAAAAGAGATTACTATCGCTCAATATTATATCGGTACATTTGTGCAAATGGTAGGTCCCATCCCAATAATCGAAGTCGTGAATCTTGAGTTCGTGGCAGGTTTCAAGGCAGAATCCGAGTTCGAAGCGACATTTGAAACTGGATTGGTCTACCAATCAAATATCAATATAGGTGCACGCTATCTCGATTCACATTGGTCGCCAATCTGGAGTTATGACGATCTAAGACCACAAGAAGGTCCAATTAGATGGTGTCCGGTCGGAGATGTGTCACTATACGGATATATCAAACCGCGTCTCAGCATTGATTTCTTCACTGTTGCAGGTCCTTATCTGGAAGTTGAACCATATTTGCGTTTCGATGGTGAAACAGACATCCAGGGTTGGCGGTGGGATTTGTATCAAGGTCTCGATGCCAATCTCGGATTCCATGTCGAGATTCTCGATATGGAAATCGCTAATTATAATAATACAATACTGGGTGATGAAGTTTTGGTTGCTGGTGACAACGGATCTCCTCCACCAAACTTCCCACCATCCATTCCTGCAAATCCACGCCCATCAGATCATGCAACCGATCAACCAACCGAATTGACGCTTGGTTGGGAATGTAGTGATCCGGAAGGCGATCAACTCAGTTACCATATCTATTTTGGTGTCGAAGCTAATCCACCTTTAATTAGACAGGGGTTAGATCGAGAGAGCTTTAATCCTGGAACTCTAAATTCCGGTCAGAAATATTTCTGGAAAGTGGTGGTTAATGACAATCATGGTCATTCGACTGAAGGTCCTATTTGGTATTTTTCAACGCGAGAACCAAACCGACCGCCATATCAGCCAGTAAATCCATCGCCGGTAGAAAGCGCTGTGAACCAACCTTTAGATATAGTTCTAAGTTGGCAATGCAGTGATCCTGATGACGATCGACTGTTATATGATGTATTTTTCGGAACATCAAACACTCCACCAAAAGACAGCACTGATCAGAGTGAAACAAGTTATAATCCCGGATCGCTAAACTTCGAGCAAACATACTACTGGAAGGTTGAAGCTAAGGATAATCAAGATCATTCGACTGAAGGACCTATATGGCAATTTACGACGATAAGGGAGTCAAATCGTCCGCCTTACTCACCATCTAATCCAATACCGGTGGATAGATCTGCCGATCAACCTGTTAATCTTATACTATCTTGGGATTGCAACGATCCTGATAACGACCGACTGTTATATGATGTTTCTTTTGGAACATCCTCCCCTCCGCCAAAAGTTAGTAGGAATCAGAGTGAAGTAAGTTATAATCCCGGATTGCTGAGCTTCGAGCAAACATACTACTGGAAGGTTGAAGCTAAGGATGGTCAAGGACATACTACTGAAGGTGATATTTGGCATTTCACTACGACTGGTTCTGACAATCGTCTACCTCACTCACCATCTAATCCAACACCGGTGGATAGATCTGCCAATCAACCTGTTAATCTCATACTATCTTGGGATTGCAACGATCCCGATAACGACCAACTCCTATATGATATCTCTTTTGGAACATCATATCCTCCACCAAAGGTTACAAGTGATCAGAATCAAACAAGATACAATCCTGGATTGCTGAGCTACGAGCAAACATACTATTGGATGGTTGAGGCTAAGGATGGTCAAGGTCATTTGACTGAAGGGCCTATATGGCAGTTTACAACAATGCAGGATCCCAATCTTCCACCTGATTTGCCTAATAATCCATCGCCGTTAAATGAGGCTACTGATCAATCAATAGACGTAACGCTGTCTTGGGACTGCAGCGATCCTAATGGAGATCGATTGACTTATGACGTCTATTTTGGAACTAATCGGACACCACCTCAGGTAAGTACTGATCAAGCTGTTGTCAGATTCAATCCAGGTAGATTAAATTTTGAACAAACATATTACTGGAAAGTCATCGCTCGAGATATCGCAGGGCTAACTACAAGCGGATCAATATGGCATTTTACCACACAGCACGATCCAGATGACAGACCAGGCGGTGAAGAGCATATCTTTCAATTAGCGAACGATGTCGATATAGTCATGGTTTGGATTCCATCGGGATCGTTCATGATGGGCGCTCTCGATGGAGAGAGAGATGCTTATGATAACGAGCGTCCTCGCCATCGCGTTACGTTCGATAATGGATTCTGGATGGGTAAATATGAATTAACACAGGCGCAATGGATAGCGATAATGGAGAACAATCCGTCTGAGTTCAACGGAAACAACCGTCCGGTGGAACAAGTTTCCTGGAATGACATCCACACATTTCTAAGTCGGATCGATGACGTTTTCCGGCTACCAGCGGAATCTGAGTGGGAATATGCTTGCCGATCTGGTCATGACAATACAAGGTTTTTCTGGGGCGATGACAATAACTACGGACAATTAGGACAATATGCCTGGTATGGGGACAATAGCAGTCATCAGACACACGATGTAGGACGAAAGTTGCCCAATAGATGGGGCTTGTACGACATTCACGGCAACGTTTGGGAGTGGTGCGAAGATCCCGTACATTACAATTACAATGGGGCTCCTGATGATGGCAGTGTCTGGGAGGGGGGCAATGAAAACGTTCGAATCTATCGTGGTGGATGCTGGTATTATGAAGCAGCCGCATGCCGTACAGCTCTACGTAACGAGGGTGGTCCGACTGCTCGCTTGCCGAATGTCGGCTTCCGTCTCGTGAGGAGAGGAGATTGATCAGTGTTTATTGTATTAATAATCAAACCAAATCGAGTTTGTTCAATTCATTAGACTTTTTCTTTAGGAGGTTATCATGAGAAGTACTTGGTTGATTCGCTCATCCATTATCCTTGTCTTTTGGATGGCTTTCATAGTGGGAGGGTCCGCTTATGCTGATATAGTCATCGAACAAGGAAGTCCACACCTCGGATGGTATGTTTTTAACGAGCTGCCACATGAGGTAGAGGATTATAATAACGTGCATATCGAGGAGCATAATCAGTGGATTCCATACGGTAATTATGCTAATAATGGAGATGATCGCCCACTCACTAATCACCAGATCGAGGTTTTTAATGCTGATGGTGATCGAGAGTATACTATTAACTCAAACATTAATGTTGAGCCACACGTTGATCATCAACAGTATGGTCCTGTTCTTAACGCGAACCATCGGGTTTTTGAACCAGGACGCCACCGAATCGTTTATACGATCAGGAGTGAAAATGGTCAAATCATAGACTCAGTAGAACGCTGGTATACAGTCGCGCAACCACGACCTCCAGCTCGTATTCGCGTAACACCTGATCCGCTTGAGTTTGGAAACGTTCGTATCGGCAATAACCGGGAGATGAATCTGATCGTCGAAAATATCGGTGACGAGGGTTGTCCCGATCTCGCAGTTACTAATATCTATCATGAAGGAAGCAATGAGTTTGAAATAATTGCAGGTGGTGGTCAACCTCGCATTTTGCGTGGTGAGCGTCATCAAATACGTGTTCGTTTTTCACCGAGACAACCAGTTGGGCGGAAGAATGCAACAATAGTCATACGATCCAACGCCCAGAATGCAAACCCATATAACGCAAGATTGACAGGTAACGCCGAAGGTTTACCCGACATCTCCGCCACTCATAGTCGAGATAACCCACTAAACTTCCCTCATACCTGGTTGAATCACAACGAAGAGATATCTTTCTCTATCAGGAACGTAGGTGATGAAGGCACAATTTTAGTGATTGACCGAATGTCAATTGACGGTAATGGTGCACCATATTTCAGTGTTAGGATCGAATTACCGATCAGGTTGCCAGTTGGAGAAAGGATCGAGGTACCTGTCATATTCGCCCCTGAAGCCGTTGGCAATTTTAGTCCGGCTCTCCATATATTTTCAAACGATCCGGATGACAATCCATACGATATCCCAATGAACGGGGAAGGTATTCCTGAACCTGTCCCGGATATTGACGTAAACCAAAGAAACTATAATTTCGGACCAGTTTTAGTTGATGAGGAAGAGAATTGGGAATTAGTAGTATATAATCGGGGGTCTGCAACACTCACAGTGAGCGAAACCTCATTCATCGGTCAGAACCCGGATCATTTCCGACTGTCCAATGGCAGTCAGTTTGAAGTAGCTCCTGGTGCAGATCATAACTTGTCAATCTACTTCAGACCAACAGACAGGCAGCGATATTCCGCGACTTTACGTTTCAGATCAAACGATCCTGATGAAGATCCTTTCGATGTGCTGTTTTTCGGTCAGGGTGTCGCTCCGATTATTGGCGTTCCAGAAGAATTGACTTTAGGAACACATAACGAGCACGAAGATCCAATCAGAGCATTGTTAACTGTCAGAAACCGTGGTGATTATCGTTTAACAATCAATCATTTCGAGTTCAGTGGGAATGAGAGTCAGTACTATCGTACTGACAGTGATGAGTATAACATTGAACCAAATGAGGCACAGGATATAGAGATCAGTTATCACCCTCCCGATACTGGAATCAACAGGTCAATTGAAGCGGAACTGGTTTTTCAATCCAATGATCCTGAACGTCTCCATCGCCTGGTAAGAATTTCTGGTTATTTAAGTCTTCAAAAGATTCTTCTTGATTTACCGGTTGAATTTGGTTTAGCAGCTGTCTATCCAAATCCATTTAACTCCATTACTACGATCATGTATCAACTACCGGTACGGTCTCACATCCAACTGACAGTCATTGATTTAATGGGACAAAGAGTAGAATTATTGGCATCAGGTGAGATCGAAGCAGGGATTCATCACTTGGTTTGGGATTCAACTGGTTCGCCGGTGGGTCTTTTCATCTGCCGACTGGAAGCAGGTGCATCATTCGTTCAAACGATCAAGTTGGTCCTTACAAAATAGTAAAATGAGCTAAATATTGCTACATAAGCGATTACATTTATTGAGCCGTGAAGAACTCAAACCATGGGTTTAGAGCTAATTTCCACCCGCTTTAAACCTACGATTTTGGAAACAATCTATAAACATCACTATATCAATATATTGCAAATAGCTCGCAATGAACCTACGACATTTTGTTTTTGAACGCCTTTTCTTTCTGAATAGCAGTGGTAAAGAGTCCCCGTTATCAGGCTAAAAAGCACATCCTCAACCCTACAGTGTCTTCTTTACCTCCCCAAATCCTGCCCCCGCTACAGGTGATAAAGAAGACCGGTCAAGTTATTTTGACCGGTCTTCTGCCTTTTTGGCTGATTTTCAATAAAATCGTGCAAGGAGTGCATACCTCGATATGGACGATAATGAAGACACTTTATGGCTGAAATCCACCATTGTTGTATATATTCATAAGTATTTGATTAGATTGACTGTTATAAACAAAGGTAACGCATCGTGGGAATCACCATAGGTGGATATAAAGTCCTTGAAAATCAAAGCCCGTTGCCGTTACCGTTACCCTGATGTTGCTGGGTATTGCTGGAAGCAGGCTTACTTGACCCGCCGTACAGATAAAGCCCGACACCGAAACTGCTGGCACATTTCTTCAGACAATCTGCAATCGCACTTTTCAAATCGTCAGCAATGCTGATTGTCTCACCATTTCCCTGCTTGCGTGTGATAGATGAACCACCAAATTGCTGCCTGACCACGCCGTTAATCTCCATCTGACCACGAACAATAACCTCGTCAGGATCAATCTGATGACCTAACACCGTGAAATACCATTCACCTTCCAACACGTTGTTCAGGTGCATTGTCACCGTTGCCGAGTCAACGTATGATAACGTATTCCCGAAGTTGCCTTTTCGCTGTTTTATGGCTTCGGATGGGAATTGTACCGATAGTGCTTCGTTGGAATAGACGTAAGGACTCCTGTTAGATTTGTTTCTTATCATCTTATGTCAGATTTAGGAAGTGGGTTGGATAGCAAACGAGATTAAACATAATATTTTGTTTTTTCATAAAATATAATGCAGATTGACTTGACTCATATAAACATGAATACTACATTCCATATAATTACCATCGGCTTAATAGGGATGGTCTTAATTAGTACCTATTCGCGTCATTCAAATTTATTAAGTCTCAACAGAATGACGATAACATAAATTGCAGCAAGCATCTCCTTAATTTAACCTAGTTGATATCAAGTCAAACACCATGGACACTGGCTTTAGATGCGCGGCGTATGGAGCGGTAACAAATAACGTGGAACTCAATGCCTTTGGTTTGGGGTATTGGGAAACCTCTGCCTCATCGGATAACTCTATCCGGTGGGGTTTTTATTATCTTTTTACTTTTATAAAAAAATCATGAAGACAACGAACAAATCAGATTTCTCAGTTTACCTTGCACAGCAAGTCTTTTTCCATTCACAAGTAATGGGCACATTGCGTAAAATGCTTTGCTCTATGGATCAATTTGTGTTTTTGGCATTCGAGTTTATAATGGGAATCATGCTGATTGAGCCCGGGAATATTTCATATAATCTGGATAAATAGGTGTGAAGTTTCATTTTAAAAAATCAAATCACTTGATACGACTTCCGATTTTATACTGTATTGTCATTATACAATTTGGATTGATATTTGGTGCTTGTTCTCCTTTCAATTCTGAAACCGAGGATCAAGACCCTACACTAATTATTGTTAAAAGAGATAACGATCCTAACGAAAGACAGTACGGAATCGGCAATTCACACCCAGCTTGGTCACCGGATGGGAATTGCATTCTATATGAACATGAAGCACAGAACGTGAATGAACGTAACAATGGATTCTATCAAATCATACTTCATGATTTAAAAACTCATAGAGATACATTTATTGTCTCTGGACGATTACCTACCTGGTCCCCGGATGGTGATAGATTTGCATTTGTCAGGGGTAATGTGCTTATGCAATATGACCTGAAAACAGATAGTATCAAAACGCTAATTACCTTGAAAGCCAACATTTTTTTTCCAGATTGGGGACCTTCAAACCTGATAGTTTTCGATACTTTTCATGAAAATCCCTTTCGCTCATTAGCACTTTGGACCTTTGATCCAATGGAGGGAGAACTAAGAAGTGTTGGTGATATGGATAAGGGATCATTTAGAAAAGGTGATTGGCATCCGGATGGAGAGAGAATATTCCATACCAGATGGGTTCCCGTTGATACTGTGTGGGATTACCAATATGAAAGAGATTTGGTTGTTGACGGTGAGGAACTATTTGTTATGGATCTAAATAATGAATATATAGAACGCCTCACGGATGATAAAGAATCACAATCTGAGCCTGTTGTATCACCGGATGGAAAATGGTTGGCATATACATATAGAGAGGGTCTTTGGAATATCAAGGTAATGAACCTTGAGACAAGAGAAGAAAAGTTCGTAACCAAGAAAGGAGGAAGGTATCCGCATTGGGCACCAGATAGTGAACATATTGTTTATATATCTGTTAAGCCCGAGGGCAATTTGTGTATCGTCAGTATTGTTAAAACAGAGACGTTTTCAATTGACAGGTGGAGTAAGTAATAATTTGTATTAATCCTGGCGTCTGTGTTATCGAATTAAAACGTAACATCTAAACGTGAAGGAGTTTTTATCATGGTTAGAAAGAGTAATTTGTTCTCCTGCTTAAAGGGAGTGAAACCGTTTTACGGAGTCGTTCTATTTCTCATATTAGTAATGAATGTAAAAGTTTGTTTTCCAATCCTAAAGTCACAGAGGATTGACGGAATAAGTTATCATATCGTTAATGTTGTCATATCAAAAGAGGCATTGAAGAATTCAACCAACATTAAATCTGTCATGTTTGATACTGAAAAGTTCTTTAACATTGAATTAAGCAGTTTGAATACCTCTGTGAAGTCAGTCCGATATTCTGACTCAGATTACAAGTCTTCAAGAAAATACGTACCAGTTAAAGAATCGGATACACTTTCATTTTTTACTATGACCGACAATTTGAGGAAAATAATTGTTGAATATGAAATTAAGAAAATCACTTTCGGGTCTGATACAAAGCCGGAATTTTATAATACCGAAGAAGCAATTCGCACCGTGTATTTTGCTGTTCCTAAAGATAGAAGTAGTCTGTTTATAGAGCTTATTAAGAATGAAAAGTATGTTTATGGAGCTAGTATCACAGATTATCAGCTTCACCTAAACACACCGAAATCATTTGAAACAGACGACAAAGGGTCAAATGATGGTTCCAATAATAAAGCACCACCTAACCTAAATCCTGAGGATGATTATCATCAACGCGAACCCATGGATGGTAGAGGGACAATACCTCGCAGGGACGATCCTCACTTTTCATTTACTCGAACTAGTAGTAGTATGTCAATTCTGATTGAAAGTATCGACTATGCTATGGCAGCTGGCGACGAGGTCGCTGTTTTTACTCCGGATGCATTATGTGCCGGTGCTAAGGATTGGTCAGAAGAAGATGGCGGACGCATCGGGTTTGGTGCCTGGGCAGATAATCCTCTCACGGAGGAGGTAGTTGAAGGATTTGTGGCTGATGAGGTGCCTGAGTACAGGATATGGGACAACTCTATATCTACAGAGATAGTAATGGAAGTGAACGGAATCATGCATGGTCGAAATATTTTTAGAATCAGGGCCATAGTAAGGATAGAAGAACTCAGCGAAAGTGAATGGCCCAATGATACATATTTTTCAAGACAATGGACAATACACGGTAGTCATAGTCAACATGATGAGCATGATGCTTTTGTCGCGGATGAATATCCGAGAATTGATAATGCATGGCTACATTTTGATAGAACAAAAATTGGTAAGTATAAGGGAACCGAAGATAGAGTTGAAGTAGCGGTCATCGAAGTACATGGGTTATACACAAGGGACAATGGCGACATTCATTTAGATATTTCTACAGATCGAGTAACGAGTGATGGCTTCACTCAGGATATGTATGACGATTTTATGAATGAGGAATACGGTGAATGGTCTGAAGAGAAAATGATGAAGAGCCTCCATCACGGAATTGTAATGACAGGCATCCTCTCTGCAACCATTAATAATGATTTATTTATGGCTGGTATAGTTCCTGAAGCAAATATTTGGGTTACAGAGATTTACTATGAAGAAGATGACGCTGAGGCAATTGAAGATTATGTCGGGGACGATGACAGAGACTTTAAGGTGGTTAATATGAGTTTCACACTTGGGCAGAAGTCTGAGGCTGAAACTAACACTTTAAGAACCGGATTTGAGGCCATGCTCAGTCGCCAAAGTCTGCATGAGCAGAGACTGTTCTTTTGTTGTGCCTCTACCATGAACGGGGAGGAATATACTGTTGAAATACCAAGTACATGTTTAACAGTCTTTACGATTCAATCCGTAGACAAGGATTTAAATCGTTGCTCAGGTGGAAGTTACGGTCATACCGACCAAGTGCCTCCCTACAAAAATGGAGAGGATGATATTATCAACTGGATAGATTATTCTATGCCTGGATTTGATGTTTCTTCTGTAGGTATTCTTTTCAATACTAATGGAAATCATATAGATGTGTTTTCAGATGAATTTGAAGGTACATCGGTAGCTTCCGCTGCTGCTGCTGGTGTGGGAGTCCTGGTGAAAGCGATAAAACCAGATATGAGTGTCGAGCAGTTTGACAGTTGTGCGCAAAGATCTGCATTTCGCATTGGAGGTGATAATTATAATGCTGAGTATGGGTATGGAATGATGAATGCAGGTGAAATGGTTAGTTCTTTATTAGAGGTGCAGGAAGAAGACATTAAGGCACCTCATGCTGATATTGATTATAAACTGGATCTGTATCCAAATCCTGCCAATTCAGAGTTCACGGTACGGTTTAATATACCTCAACGTGGAGATTACTCACTTAAGGTTTACGATATGTTAGGTCGTATACTGATCGATAAACTACTTGGGCAGCTTTCAATTTCCCAGCATTCATTTTCATTTTCAACGACTGATTTCGCATCCGGATCGTATTTAGTTGCTCTTTCTGAAAAAGGCGTTTTCAAGAAGGGTGAAATGCTAAAGGTGCTCAAATGAGAAATAACAATAATATAACCCGGTCAAATTCCTACACATTTATGTTTAATTCAAACCATTTCGCGGAATTGAAGGAGTTAAACCTTCAGAATTTTAAGGAGATCAAAATGAGTTTTTTTCGTGTGATATTTTTGTGCGTAATATTCCTTTCCACGCTCAACGTTTGCCTGGCAGATATCAAATACAGATTTGAACTGGATAAAAATAATGTTCTGATTGAGAACTCCAATGCAGAAATAAAAGTTAGTTTTACGGATTCAAAAATGAGTGCCGATCACGCCTTCCCCCAGATTCCGACAGCCTCTGTGCGTTTGTTGATCCCAAATGACTTCATTCCGACAGGTTTGCATGTCGAAAGCTCTAAAGCTATCCTGATCGACGGAAATCATGTTCTTCCGATTGTTGACATAAACAAAGTCATCACTCCTGACGGAGCTGTCACTGATGAGTTGACTCCACCCGTATATAAGTACGATCATATTTATCCCGGTCACCAGGCTATGATCGTCAGCGTCGGTTGGTTGAGTGGAGCTCATATCGTTGATGTGATGGTCTATCCAGTGCAATACGACGCTCGAACAGGAGAAGTCTCTGTGCATGAAGTGATAGACTTTACGGTACAGGGTGAATATAGAGCTTCTGAACGACTCACAATGAGTGCCAGCAAAAAGGTTATCGGGCAGGATTTTCGTCGTCTGAAGAAGATAGTTGATAACCCTGAAATGATCGGATCTTTTTATGAAGCACCGGTAGAAATTATTCCTCCTGATCTCGCAAAACAGAAAAATCAAAATCCCTCAAGAGACGATTTACAACATCCCGCCTGGGGAGCTGCACCGCTTGACTACTTGATAATAACATCGAACGCTATGCGTTCAACTTTTCAGGGATTAGCAGATCAGAAAATCCGGAGAGGATTAATTGCGGAGGTCACTACCGTTGAAGATATAAGAAGCTATACGGTTCCCGGTGCTCTTAGGAATGCGGGTGACGATGCCGAGCGCATACGTAACTACATCCGTTTCGCTTATTTTACCAGAGGTGCAAGGTGGGTTTTACTTGGTGGTGATGTTGAGGTTGTACCGACCAGAATGGTTTGGACGCAAGCATTCCACCGCTGGGTGGCGACCGATCAATACTACACTTGTCTGGATGGAAATTGGAACAGCAACGGAAATGCGTATATTGGTGATCAGGGATTATTTGAATGGGATGAGAACTGGGACTATGTTGATCTATCGGACCAGATGGATCTGCTTCCTGATATAAAAGTCGGTCGCGTCCCTGCGAGAACAACCACGGAAGCACAGACTTTTATTGATAAACTAAATGCTTATAATAATAATTTTACAGCTAATGATTATCACAATAAGGGACTGATTGCAGCGTCCGACGTGTTCACAACCGGTGATGGGGAGGGTTATGGTTTTGTGATCAATTATTTTATGCCCGAGACCATAGATTTAACAAGACTTTATCCGGGTGCCGGTTTGACAAAATCGGATTTTCTCGACGAACTTGATGACGGCTATTCATTAATATTTTTACTCGGACATGGCAATGAGTTTAAAACAAGCATTAATGGAGAGGATTGCACCCGGCAGGATTTTCAAGATCTCGATAATGAAAATGAATGTGGGTTGATGATAGCGGTTTCATGCGAACCGGGAATGTATAATTCCGACTGCATGGGCGAAGCCTGGTTGCGTGCTCCCGATGGTGGAGGCGTTGGATTCATTGGCTCATCTACCTTTGATTATCCGGACTGTTCTATATATTCTCTTCTATCCTATTTTTACAGGATGGTTCAAAGGGGAGAGCACTTCCGAATGGGAGAGGTTTTGGAATTGTCAAAAGTTGAGATTGCCGCTGATGCTCAAAGATATGGGATTTACCGAACAACTTTTATGGGCTATAACCTGTTAGGTGATCCAGCAGCATTCATCTGGACAGACGAACCGGGAGATATGGATGACGATGGTGTGTTTTTAAGCACTTATACCGCAGGTGAAGAGAATAATACCGGATTGACTATTGATGATGGAGTAAATTCCATTTCACACGCATCTTTAAGTTTGAGAGTAGATGGAGATTTCTATTACTCTGCAATCAGCGATGAGGAAGGGACTCTCGAAAATGGAACATTCTTCCCTGACAGCGTGGCAACCTGTTCATTACATGTTGTAGCTCCAAATTTCAAACCAATGACTTTAGCGGTATCTGTGAATAGCGGTACTAATGACCCAACCATTACCCATTACGCCTTAACGGATGTTACACCAAACATAGAAAACGACCAGATTGATGCCGGTGAAAGTTTCCAGATGGATGCCTATATTTACAATTCCTCATCATCAACTTACGGTGTGATTAGCTGCACAATGTCTTCAACTTCAGAATGGGTGGACATCACAAGCTCAACAAGCAATTATCCTGATTTGTTTGCTTCAGAGACAACTGTGAAGAACACAACTGCATTCGAGTTCGAGATCATTGAAAACACACCGGACAGTACTGAAATATCGCTTACATTTGCATTTACCTGCAGTCCGCATGATCCCTGGAATGATACATTCGACATTCTTGTGCACTCACCGGTACTGGGACTCCAGTATTCTATTTATGACGATGATGAAAGCCCAGGTGATGGCGATCACACTTACGACCCGAACGAGACATTTATTATGGACATTACTCTGGTCAACACCGGTTCCGGAGCAACTGCCGATCTAGAAGGTACTTTGACATATACAGATGAAAGAGTCACGTCAATTACCGGTTCTTACACTTTTCCTGATGCAGATCCAGGCGCTGAGATTCAAGCAATTTCAAAGGCTACAGTCGTTTTGAATAATATCAGCGATCCTGACATAGCAATTGACTTCACACTCGATATGGATGCTGACTGTTTCGGTCGTTTAATCGATATCCCCTTAAGTATTCCTGAGAATCCGGAAATATACCTTAACGAAACACCCTGGTTCCAACAGTTTGGAAGAGAAGGTATTGAATTAATGTGGAATCCATTGGATGATGAGAATCTGACAGGGTACAATATCTACCGAGAAGCAGACCAGGATGTATGGATTAAACTAAATGATAATACAATAACAGGTGGATCGCGCTATGTCGATTATTCCGCCGTTGCAGGTGAGAGTTATGATTATCGAGTTAATCTAGTTATTTCTCCCACTAACAATGAACGACCATACACACTTTCGAAAACCGCATGGCGGTCTCATCCTCTCCTTGATGGATTTCCTGTGGATGCCGGATTTGGTCAACCAACGGAAGGACTAACTATAACAGATCTAAATAACGATGATGATTCTGAAATCTGGTTTGGAAATAATGTGTCAGAAGTATTCAGGATCAGCTCAACGGATGAAGGTGAACCATCCTGGATAGATAAGATGAATGATTGGAACGAAAATGGCGAGACATATGATTGGTTTGATCTATCTGGTGATATAGTATGGTTATCTGCTCCCGCTGTTGGCGATGTAGAAGGCACACCAGGTAAGGAGCTTGTTTTTGCTGCCAATGCTAAAAGGGACAATAGCTTTCAAGGTTATCTAATAGTATGCGATTTTATAACTAATGATGGTGGACTTCTTGAGCCAGTTTCCTTGGTTGAAATTCCATCTGATTATTATACAATGCAAAGCACTCCTACAATTGTTGATTATAATGATGATAATCAACCTGAAATTGCAGTGACAACATTTACTCCTTCGAGTTCTATGATATATGTTTTCGAGTTTGACGACGAAAATGGATGGGAAGCAAATTTTGGGGGCGTTGACGGTTACTTTGACCATATTGATAATAATAGCGGGTATAACTACTGTAGTGTTGCTTTTGGACGACCAATAGGTGATGAAATGTGGCTCTATTATTCTACTGGCGGTAATAGCTATACTACTTCACCAAATCTTGCCAGACGGGTACGAGGAACTATGTGTGATGATGAAGAAGAAGACGATTGGACATTTCCAGATCCGCAGGTTTATAATCTACCAACGAATATTTACAACATTGTACTTGGCGATGTTGATGGAAGTGATGATCTTGAAATCGTTTTTATTACTAAAGGGATGACAATTCACGTACGCGATGCCCTGACCGGTGAAGTGCATAGTGACTGGTATGAAGAAGAGGAAAATGAAGATGGCGTAAGAATATACAGTACTTTAAGACCAGCTGATAATACTCTTTTGAGTGTTTCGTTGGCAGATGTTACCGGAGATGAAGATTTGGAGATCATAGCAGCCAGCCCCGATTCAGTATATATCTTTAACGCTGAGACAGGTATCGCATACGATAAGTGGTCACGAAACAATAAGATTGGCGAGAACCGCACTGGAACTCCGCTCGTTGCAGACGTAGACAATGATGATGACATGGATATCATACTGCCAAACGGTCATCATCAAATTACAGCCTGGGACGCTCAAACAGGAGATCTACTTCCTAACTGGCCAGTAATTGTCGGAGACAGGATCACTGATCTGACAATCAAAGATGTGGACGGTGACGATGATCTTGAATTGGTAGTTCTTACGGAAGGCGGATTCGTTTATATCTATGATTTGGGAGAGGATACCGGTGATGTTGAATGGGGTCAGCGTCATCACGATAATTGGCACAGCAACAATTATCATTTCGTTGAACCTTCTCATTCACCTGGTAGCGGATATGATATTTATGGTGTCTGGCGTGACAGGGAATATCCATACCTAATACCGGAAGATGCTACTATTCCCGATGATAGAACATTAACAATTGAACCTGGAGTAACTGTGTTATCTGATGCAGGCATTAAGATAATTGTGGCAGATGGTGGGACTCTTATCGCAGACGGCACAGTAACTGATCCGATTTGTTTCGACGCCAACGAAGTGACTAAGTGGGCAGGCATCAAATTCCAGTCATCAACAACAAACACTTCCAGTTTGAGTTATTGCAGGGTCTCGGAAGCTTCCGAAGGTCTGTATTTAACCGGCTTTTTACCAACCACGAACAGTTTAACTATTGAGGACTGCCATATCGATAACTGTGGGTATGGGATATATGCTAACAACTCATACTTGAATGTCACAGATTGTCACATAACGGAGAGCGATGGTGGTGCATCAGCAGCTGGAATTTATCTCATTAACTGCATGTTAAGTTATGTTACTATCGATAATACAAGAATTAACAACAACGGTGAAACACTTGGTACGGAATGGGCGGGTGTATACCTTTACGCTTCAGATCCTGAGATTATCAACTGCACTATAGATAAAAACTCTGGTTCAGCAATAACATGTTACAATTCCTGTCCTGACTTATATACTAAGATTAGCGGAAACAATAATCCTAACAACATTTTCGAAAATGGTTTAGGAACCCAGTCAGGATCAAATGGTGCAGAGATTTATCTCTCAAACGGATCCTACCCAACTATCGGTTACAATAATATCTATGATCTCAATGCGTTAGAGACAGATAATGAAGGATTAATGGTTTACAAAGAAGAGTCCAGTAATTCATACTCTGTAACTGCTGTCGATAACTGGTGGGGATCTGTTGGCGTCGATGATTATGATTTCTTTTGGGGATCGGGTGATCCAATCTCGTATACTCCTGTTTCACCATATCAGGAAATCACTGATTTATCAAATTTTGAGCTTGCATTCGAACTTTGGGAGGAGGGCGAATACCGTGATGCAATTAGGTACTTCGTTGCAGCTATCAGAGAAGGTGGAGCTGATGCTATTGCCTCTTTACATTTCCTTGGAGGCTGTTATAGTGAGATAAATGATGATTTTGAACAATTAAGAACATTCATGCTTCGTGTTGTACGCGATTCAGAAGATGAAGATGTAGTTCGCGTAGCTTCAAGGTATGCCACTCACTGCCTGACAGTATTAGGTGAATATGAAGATGCCGCAAATGAATACAATGAGGCACGAGAGGAAGCAGAGGTATATTCGGATTCTATTCTGGCTGTGGTGGATTATCTTGCAGTCTGCGAACTTGGTGGAATAGAACCAGATCGTGATGGTATCGACGATGTTTCAGACATTCCTTCGTTAATAAGTAAGCTATTAGGTTCTCAGCAGAATGTAGATCATATTATGAAACCGCTAATCCCTGGTAAGTTCGAACTTCATTCTGCCTATCCAAATCCATTTAATTCTTCAACAGTTATAAAATATGATTTACCTAAGGATTCTCATGTAACATTGAGTGTTTATGATATTTCAGG
>JAVCDD010000313.1 GCA_030765125.1 Candidatus Hatepunaea meridiana | reverse complement strand
CTTAATATGTGACCTGAATAGTATACCTGATCCTGTTATTCAATGTGGGAATTTTAATTGTCGTTAGGCGGGAATTCTAATTGTCGTTCATCATGAAGAACATTTTTGCGAAGATATTGAGTGAGTTTAGCATGAATTCAAGGTTTCAGTGAAATCGCTGAAATCCAATAATGACTGGGTGGATTACATTTTGACCAGGGATAGGTATAACTAAAGCATGGCAATCTCATGGTATTCAAAGCCAGAGTTTATGGAAAGTAAAGTAGTCAATGTGACAAATATACTTGACATTGTGAACAGTAATGCTTACATTATGGTTAAATGAAGACGCAAAATTTGTACAGAAGAGGATCATGAAGACAAATCTACGCAGATTTAGATTCAATCGTGGCGAACTCAGCCAACAGCAGCTCGCCGACATGGTCATGGTGTCGAGGCAGACCATAGTCTCCATAGAAGGTGGTAACTATGCGCCTTCTGTAAAGCTGGCATTGATGCTGGCAAAAAAACTTACAACGACAGTTGAAGAATTGTTCATACTGGAGGACAAAGACAATGTTTAAGAAAGATCCGATTTTCTGGTGGGCGAGCGGCATTTTCATCCTGGCATTATTGCTCGTCGCGATTACCCAAAATCAGTTATGGTTGGCTCTGATGATTGGGTCCTATCTCTTACGACCAACGCTGGCTTCACTTGGTGTTGCCAGGCGTTATGTTGACGAACGGCAATTAAGCATTCACTATCGTTCCAGCAATATCGGCTTTGTTGTAATGATAATTACATGCATTATCATTGCTGCAAAACTCAGCGCTGAAGGTAATTCTGACTGGGAATATTTCAACCTGGTCATCATCATCGGGTTGGTGTCGAAAGCGCTATTCAATGTCGTTCTATCACGGAATTTACGTGAAGCTGCGACCAAAATCATAATTGTGGCAGGTTTGCTCATTGCACTATTCATCGCTATGGAATAGGTGTATAGAGGATTCACATGGAAGATCTTTGCGAATCCCGGATTGGTCATCGTGGGTTTAGGACTATTATCTAAAAAATTCCCTCGAGCAATAGGTGTAGTGGTATTTCTGCTAACGGTTGCACTGGAGATTTTCATCCTCAGTAAAGGATTTACCTGGGGACAGATCGGAACTGCCATCATAATTGGAGTACCGTTAATAATCGCAGGTGCATGTCTCTATTCCCGTGATAAACAAGAGACTGAGATTGATCTGGAGCCGAGCGTATAGGAAAGATTGTTCGCTTGACAGCCCATGCATTCGGAATGGTGATGCGTTTTTCCTGTTAACCAATTAATGCAGCGCCTGTACGCTTACACTATGCAGACAGCTCGATGACTGGGTTGTGAATTTGGATTACTGTAACAAGGCAGGAGGATGTATGAAATTTCGACTTATACTCAATGTGCTGTTGTCCGTTTCCCTTTTACTTATGTTCACCCATTCGGTTTGGTGCCAGGAGTCAGAGCAAACAGCGCCCCCAAAAAAATCTCGTGGCGGAAGAGGTATGTTTCAACTGAGTGATCAGGACGTATTGTTACCCATCACTTCTATTGAATGGGGAACCCCTGATCGTTGGTCTTTCACATCGCGATATATCCACATGTTCCAGAAGGACCGGGATGATAAAACATGGCTTCACAATCTCTGCGTCTCGCTAAGTCCCGGTACTGCCGGCGGACGCTTCGGGCTTGGCTATCAAGGCATAATTAAACCCATTCTTTCAAGGGGTGATTTTGGTATTTTCAGTGAAGCCCGTGCCGTATTACTTCGAACTTGGGGAAATCCCCTTGTCGCCAACCCAAATCATACTTTTGTGGGCGGAGAAATTCGAGTTGCTATCGTGTTTATTATTAACTTTGGGTTTGGTTATTACTACCAGATCTCCGGCGCAGAAAATGACCAAGATCAGTTCTATGGATTTCACCTCGGGGTTGGAATTTAGCTACAATTTCATCATCTGAATTGGGAAGTTTTCGCCACTCATCTCGAAGATATGAAAGTGGTGTGTCAGGCAATTATACCCGCTTATCCTCGTCAATTACCGACCCACACAAACGCTCAGGTGGAGTGAGCGCCCGGTCAATGGAATACTAGACCAGTAAAACGGACGCGACGTGGGCTATTTGATATTTACGAGGTTTTAACCGTTTGGATTATCAAAGAATAAGTGCAAGTGGTTATGCAGAGGGTTGCATTCGGGGAGCCATGCAGGTCTCACTTGATTCGGTTCAAGTGAGGCTTTTGGGTTTTGTTTTGATCTGGGTTCACTCTTTGCGATTCAATTTCATTAATATCTCCAATCGAGAGGGAGGTGCGTGATGTCAATCGTCATGCCGATGTCGGTGTAAGAAGATCAGTCAAAGGCATTGTGAATCTCCTATGTGAAAATCTGCGTAGGACTTTAAAAGGAAAATATCAAAATATAGATGCTATTAAGCAATTGCCAAAATTCATGGAATTAAAACTAAAAGTGGTTGCTTAAGTCTGGTACCATTGTTACATTTATGTATTATGAAAGCCGATATTAACACTCAAGAAATGAACGTTGAGGAATTGCTGACCATTGTTGAGAGTATCTCTGATGGAGTTATGGCAGTCAACAACGATTTGCAGGTGATCTACTTTAACAATTCCGCTGAAATAATTACCGGAAAAAAACGAGAAGCTGTTATCGGAATGAATTGCAACACGGTTATGAGTGTCTGTGATGGTGATTGCGCTATGATCGAAACTATTCAATCGAAAAAGAGAATGGTCAATCAATATTTATGTATAAATCGCTCCGATGGAAAAGAAGTTCCTATCAGCGTTTCAACCGCATTGCTTAAAGACAAGACAGGCAAAATTGTCGGAGGTGTAGAGACATTCCGTGACCTTAGTCTTGTTGAAACACTTCGCAAAGAATTAGAATATAGCTATTCGTTCTCTGACATTATCGGTCACAGCCAATTAATGCAGAATCTGTTTGAGCTTATTCCTATTATTGCTCAAAGCGATTCGACCGTTCTCATTGAAGGGGAAAGCGGAACAGGGAAGGAATTGGTAGCGAGAGCCATTCACAACTCCAGCCACAGACAACAAAACCCAATGATAGTTGTTAATAGCGGCGCTATTCCGGATACACTGCTGGAGTCTGAGCTTTTCGGTTATAAGGCGGGGGCTTTTACAGATGCCAAAAAAGATAAGCTTGGAAGATTCGCTTTAGCGAAAGGTGGTACTCTGTTTTTAGATGAGATCGGTGACATATCATCTGCTTTGCAGGTTAAGCTATTGCGAGTTTTGCAAGACCAGGTCTATGAGCCTCTCGGAAGCGTTAAATCGGAGAAGGCAAACGTTAGAATCATAGCTGCTACAAATAAAAATTTGGTGAAATTGATGGAAACCGGTCAGTTTCGACAGGATCTATATTATCGTCTTAATGTCGTTGGATTGAGTTTACCACCACTTAGAGAAAGGGAAACCGATATACCACTTCTAATTGATCATTTCATTGGGAAGTTTAATCTCATTTTTAATAAAGACATTTTAGGAGTAACTCACTTTGCTCTCAATATTTTAATGAAGCATCATTATCCAGGTAATGTGCGAGAATTGGAAAATATAATCGAACATGCTTTTGTCGTATGTCCCAGTGGCGTAATTAGACCGGAATATCTACCTCATTTTCTTCAAAATAGTTCAAGATCAATTCCGTTATTTGAGGTGAACGGTTCTCTCGAACAGGTGGAAATACTGACAATTACTGCAGCGTTGAAACGTAACAACGGGCAACGCAAAGAAACCGCTTTGGAGCTTGGTATAAATCCTTCTACTCTTTATCGAAAAATGCAGAAATATAAACTGCCTTGTAAAACAGAAAAGTCTTAGATATTCTTGTCAGCAAGTTGTTATTCCATAAACTCATCGATCTTTTGAATTAATTTCTCCATTGCTATTTTGGCAGAGCTAATGTCCATTGAGTAAACCTGAATATTGTGATAGGTACCGAAACTATCCTTAACATGGTCTCTCAAAACTGCCTCAAATCGAAAACCAAGAGTTTCTGCCATTCTAATCGCTTCGGTCTGTTCCGACATAAGGTTGATGTACAATTTCTCTATGTCAAGTGAATCAGCATAGCGAATTGCCTCTTCCAGTAAGTGTGTTGCAATACCTATCCGACGGTGATCAGGATGAACAACCGTTCGTAGTTCGCAGGTATGTTTGAGCCAGTGAGCAAAACCTCTCTCAACAGTCATAGATGCAAATATCCTCCCTCGTTGCCAGGCGACAATTCGAAAAATATTCTCATCTTTTATCTGATTAGTCAAGCGTTTTTCGTAATGTTCGTTTAATACATCCTCTCTAATACGTGAACGTTCCTCTGCTCTTAGTTCTTTGTATAATTCCCTGAGAGCGGGAATATCCTTTGCGGTAAGCAGTTTGATCTCGGCTGTAGTTCCGTCTTGACACGTAAACCTATGTGGAAGACGCTTTTCTCCAACTACCATTATTAACTCCACGATTAATTCAACTTGATTAGAAATCCAGTATATAGTTTCGCGCAAATTCCATTCCAATGAAAATATTATTAGTAGAATTAACTGTTTATCTATCATCTCCTATTCTCTATACTTGACTTGATCGCATTTTAATGATAAAACACATTGCATATTGCACGATATATTAGAATACGTTTTGCATTCTGCAATGTTTTGTCAGTGGTTGAATGATTGGTAACCTGAAATCAAGTATGAGTCAGGATTTGACAATAAATTTCAAGCAATTTCTGATCGTGCAAAATGCAATGCGCTGTCGATTTCTTGGAATACATCATGTAAGAAAGTTGAAAAGAAAATGTGTATATAATGTAATATCAATAAGATACCTCAATAATGAAGATCTGTTATTATTGGCATAGTACTTGCTGATACAATTTGCAGAAGTAATTTAAAATGGATAAAAAATGATTGGTCTTGATAGATTAATGAAGATTCCGGGAGTTGTAGCAGCAGGACAGTGTGACTCGGAAGGGAAGATCATACGCAAGGTTGGAGACATTCCTAACAAAGTACGCAAACAAATCGCGAAGATAAATTCAGAACAAACGAAGAGCCTCGGAGCTATCGCGCAGATATTCGAAGAGCTGACAGACATGGAATGGACACCAATGGTCGGTTGGATGATGTGGGGCGGTAAGTATGCTCTATGTGTAGTTCACAGCAACTGCCTGATAATCGAAGCGAGTCGTGCGGACTTTAATCAATTAATGGTGGATCTTTTGGGATCAGAGCCATCAGGAGGCAATCCACAATTATCGGGATTGTGATTGAGTGTTGCCAATTTAAGAAAAGAGAAAAACATTAGCTGTTATTTCATTAAAAAAGGAGTAGAAAGATGGAAACAGAAGAGAAAAAACCAATACTGGGGAAAGGTCCAGTACATCCCAGCGCCAGACCGATGAAGGTCTACGTGGATGATGCGGGGATTATGTATCTCTGTGACACTGACATTGATCCCAGCCAGCCTCTTAAAGATCAAGCATGCTGGACTTGTGACCAGGTGCTATTCACACGTGGTGGTTAATATTCAGACTAACATTGATTTACTACGTGGATCCTTAAGATTTAACAAACAAAGATTGGTGCAGCAGCATCCTTCAAAGACAAGTATAGGAATGTTGCTGCACCTTTGAATATATCCCTTTTTTTGTACAGGATTGTGAAAATTTTTACATGGCTTCGAGCCTACAACAAAAAATATCTGGAGATTTTTAAATGAACGAGCAAGAACTCAACGAACTGAAAGTTGACAAATTGGTTGATGCCCGCGGTACAGCTTGTCCGGGACCCCTTTTAGAAGCTAAACGCGGAATGGCTAAAGTTCCCAAGAACGGTGGAATTATGGAAGTACTTTCGTCTGATGTCGGGACAAATGATGATATCCCGCTTTGGTCGAAAAAGGTAAAACACGAATTTCTCGGTGTCATTAAAGAAGCAAGCTACTGGCGTCTGTTCGTACGCAGAGGCTCTCGATGAAAGGAAATGATTCGGAGGGTAAATCACCCAAAATTCTGGCATTCTCCACCAATACTATATCAGATCCCGGTATTGATATGGCTGGCAGCACTCATATGCATTATCCGGAATCGGTGGTTGTGGTTCCGGTGCCGTGCTCAAGCGGAATTAAACCTGATTGGATTCTTTATGCCCTTGAATCAGGATTTGATGGAGTATTCATTGCCGCAGATGGCACAGATTGCGCCTATGTACCTGACTGTACGAATCGAACCGGTAAAGTAGTAGCGAAAGCTCAACAGTTAATCCAGGAACATGGTTTTGATCCGGCACGGTTGAAAATGGCAGCTATTTGTTCGGTGTGCGCCGAATCGTTTGTTTCGCATATTGAGTATTTTTCAGAGTCGCTTAGTGAATTACCAAGAGATCTGCAATGAATTATGACGTTCTTATTGTTGGTGGCGGGATTGCAGGGATGGAATCTGCGTTGACACTCGGGGATATGGGATTCAAAGTACTTCTTGTCGAGAAAGACCCGAGTATCGGCGGTAAAATGATTCTGCTTAGCAAGGTCTTTCCAACACTTGATTGCGCAAGTTGTATTTCCACGCCGAAGATGGCATCTACTATTCACCATCCAAACGTTACCGTCATGACAAGCAGTGAAGCTCGGGATATAACCAAGAACGCAGATGGTACTTTTAAGGCGTTAATCAATAGTAGAACGACCTATGTTGACAACAATGCCTGTACCGGATGTGGTGAATGCGAGTTAGCGTGCACGGTCGCTCTTCCCGACAGGTTTAACTTCGATATGGTAGCGCATCGAGCAGCCTATATTCCATTTCCACAAGCTGTTCCGAAAAAAGCTGTCATAAGTCGTCAAGGTCAATCGCCATGTTCAAATGCCTGTCCAGCCGGTGTTAAAGCGCATGGCTATGTTTCCCTTGTTCGTAGCGGTAAATATGACGAAGCTTTTCACCTGCATATGGAAGACGCTCCGTTACCCGGGAGTTTATCACGAGCCTGTTATGCTCCTTGTGAAGATGAATGCACCAGGGGAGAGCTTGAGGGTCATGTTTCCATTCGAGAGATCAAACGTTTCTTAGTTGATCTCTACTACCAGGCTCATCCGAAATCTGAAGAGAAACAGCCAGAGAAGCTTTTAGATAAGAATGTGGCGATTGTCGGTTCTGGTCCTGCCGGTATCTCCGCTGCCTATTACCTGGCAAGGAATGGGTACAGTGTCACGGTATTCGAGTCCGCAATGAAGTCTGGCGGGTTGTTAAGATACGGTATTCCTGACTACCGCCTGCCGAATTCCGTCGTTGAACGCGATATCATGAATGTTACTTCCCTCGG
>JAVCDD010000018.1 GCA_030765125.1 Candidatus Hatepunaea meridiana | reverse complement strand
GCGTTCTCTTCGGTTCGGGACTGGTGGCAGGTGAAGCCACGCTGGGGGTTCTGATAGCGCTGTTCGTCTACGGTCAGGAAAGGACGGATTGGCTGGCAAAGATCACCACCCCATTCGTTGAAAACCCGCTCTTTCCGGAGTGGCTGTCTTTGATTATGTTCTTCGCGATGACGGGGTTGTTGTGGAAGGTTGTGACTAATAAGAAATAATCCCTGCTGTCAACCCACCACGGGTTGTGCTGGAATAGGATATTTATCTAATATTGTCATTCCGGACTTGATCCGGAATCCAGTAAGTTGTTGTTAATAGGAGTCGTAGCCCGGTCTTCTCCGAAGCCGGGGATGCTGGGGTATTGGCGGGGTTTGTTTGTATGATTGCTTGACTTGAGGAAGTAATGAGTTTATATTGCGTAAGGTAGTAGAGACGTTATGATACTTTAAAGTGGTGTGTTAATGGAGACCATATAATTATAGGTTTGTTAATTGTAATAATAACCTGTTCTAATGATTTAAATTAACTTTATCTTTAAAAATACATAAACGCAATTCAATTTTAATAAGGAATTTAGGAGAAAATCCAAATGAATGAAGACTATAAAAGAAATGAAAACTGTATAGTTGGATTACCAAGATGTGACTATGTTTTCAATTCGAATAGATCTTGTTTCATAGCATATGGATTTCTGGAAAGTCGCCTCGAAACAGAGATTTTAAGAAATCTATTGCATGAAAATAGTATTGAAGTATTTGAAGCAGGTGGTAATTTAGAATCTGGGAAAAATGCATTCTGTACTAAAATATGCTCAAAAATCATTGTTTCTCAATTCTGCATAGTACTTCTAAATCAAGATGATAGAGATGGGATTAAAATGCCAAATGCTAATGTTAACATGGAATATGGTTTGATGCTTGGTTTTAATAAATACATAATTCCCTTTCAAAGACATGGAGAATTACTTCCTTTTAATGTTTCAGGACTTGATACGATTAAATACGACCAGAGCAATTTCAAAGAGAAAGCAGGAGAAGCAATTGAACAAGCAATTGAACAAACAAAACCCAAAATAGGTGAATCTATTTCTGCTGATCGGATAATAGATGCATTCATAATGATGAATGATGCTTTGTTTTGCCCAATTGATGAAATAGGGAATAAGACTATTTATAATTTGTGACAGCTTTTTGGATATTATTTGCTCAATGATTACTCAGGTTTAAAATATTACTTCCTCGGTATATTCAACCTGTTAACTATTGACAGAATTAAATGGAGAATTAGCAAACTGGAACAAGTAATTAGTGCGAGGTTTAGTGAAGAAGCAATTTTAAAAAGGGCTGAACTTGGAATTATTAAACAAGAAGATATAAAAGTTATAATGGAACTTGAAAAATCACTTGGTTCATGGATAATCGTACAAACTGAGAATGAAAGAAGTACGATAACAGAATACGTTAGGGGAAGAAAAATACATTTTGAGATATTTAGTATTGAACAAATACAGAGTGAGGTTGAAGAGCAAGGAATCATGTGAACATAACAACTTGGGTTCAGCTAATCACTATATCATATGAAAAGTTATTTCCTTGTTTGTCTGAACTTTGAAACAACAAAAGTATGAAAATGAAAGTTGTCTTGAAACCAATATTTTAACTAACATTCGAAAGAAAAGATGACTATCCCAAAAGAATACATCGGCAAATGGTTCATAGATGAGATGGATCTATGGGATCGAGACTTCATTGATTTGGTAGTCCCCGGGCACTTCACATTCCGTGAAGACGGCACCGGCACATTTCAGTTTGGAGCAGTTTATGGTGAGATGGATTGCAGGATTGGGAAGACCGAAGATCGCCAAAGCCTGGAGTTCTCCTGGGATGGAAGTGACGAATGTGATTCTGCCAGCGGTCGCGGATGGGTTGAAATAGTTGGAAACCAGATAAAAGGACACATCTATTTACATCTTGGTGATGACTCCGGCTTTACCGCAAGCATTGCAAAAAATAAGAAGATGAAGCGTCAACTAAACTATAGTGAATTTTAAAAGAAAACAATGGACACCGATTACCTCACAACAATGGCTTATAATTGTCTCCGGTATGCTAACGATGCGTCTGATATTCTCAAATCAGAACTCGGTGCGGCATGCAGCGATTACAAGACTGAGGACGAGTATCTGGATGGCATTCTAAAAGATATAAAGGAGATAGAAATGTATCCGGAAGAATATCTCGATTGGTGGAATCTTCTTGAGCAGATGGACGTTAAGATGTTTGTGAAGAAAATCAGAATCATGAGAGAACACATCGAGAAGACAATCACAACACCACGCGATGAACGAGGGAAACCGGAGTGGTGAGAAGTGAAAAGAAAAGAGAAACTCCAACAATTGTTTACATCTTACGACTCATCCACTAAGGATTTTTCGATGATATAGCATAACATCAAACTGCGATAAATGAGAGATAACTAATATGGTTAAAACCACAAAACAATCTCTTTTCTGCCCCCCAAGAATCCTTCACCTCCTATCCATAGCTTTCATAAACTTCCTTGCCTTCGACATCTTAAAAAGTGTCTGACCGAAAACGTGCTTTGAAATACAATAAATTAGTTCACACGTTTACAGTTTCTTCCTCATTCCCAACTTGATTGGGAATCCAGAGAAATCAAGGACTTACTGGATTCCCAATCAAGTTGGGAATGAGAAAATTACGAACTGAGAAATGTTAGTCATTAACAATAATTTCAATCAATGATAGTTTACTGAAGTTTCGCACCTTTTGTAAACTGTTGTAATCATTGATTTGTTTTCAGTCATGGAAATTGTATTCATGGCATAATCAATAATATATGAATTTCCATTTCTATGCATTATGCGGTTTTATTAAG
>JAVCDD010000149.1 GCA_030765125.1 Candidatus Hatepunaea meridiana | reverse complement strand
TGGTTTTTATAATTGCTTGAAACATTAAAAGTTCCGCGTAGGGGCCGATTTATCGAGCCCTTTTGCATAAGTAGAAGGGGCTCAATAAATTGGCCCCTACGCGAAATTCGCACTTAACAAAGTAATGATAGTTGGTGTTTGTCAAGTATTGAGTGTTAAGAGTTCATGGTTCAGCGTGGTTTTCTAAGGGGAAATATGGGGACAGTATACCAATTTTTCTGTAGAGTGTCGTTATTTCAAGGAGTATTAACAAGTCCATTACGCTATTTCCAAATCCAACGCAAATAAGATGGCATCCTTGATTTCTGCCATTACATCTTCTGAGAGTGAACCAAGTTTTCTATCAAGTCGGACTATTGGTATGGATCCGAGTCCCTGTACGTTCGCTATAGATTCACGGTGGAGAAACCTTAACTTTGGAAGTACGACCTCGTACGGACTGTGTCTATATTGGGTTGTTAACGGTACGTAAGTTATCAAGGCCCTTGGTGGATTGGGGTTGTAGCGAGATACCACTACTACAGGTCGTGTTTTTGCAGCAAGACCAAGATCAGCCAGCCAAATCTCACCTGGTTTAGGGTTCATCGAGTACGTCCAATACTTCCTGTTCTACAGAACGCGACTGAATTACATCTAAGACACCAGAGTCTGCAAGATCAATAATTTCCATAACTCGCTCTCTGACTTCCGTCGCAGTAGCCTGTTTCCATTCACATAACTTCGCGTCTAATCTTTCTGCCAACACATCCATCAGTCTTTCTCCTTTGATTGATTGCATCACCTCTTAACGTCAAGATAACCGATACTCACGTAGCATTATATAGTGATGGTTACTGTTCACCTGTCTATAGATTAATGACTCTGTTGATTTAATGCCACACTAAGAAAAACGACCTGATTTCCTCATTCCCAACTTGATTGGGAATGAGGCGAGGGGGCAGGAATGAGGAAAATTGGTAAATCAACAGAATCATTAATATATTAAAAACGGTCAATACTTGTCTTACCTGTTGAATTATAAGTAAATAGTTGGTGTTTGTCAAGTATTGAGTGTTTGGAGTTGACGTTTCTGCTGGGAAATATTGGGACAGTATACCTGTTTTTCTGTAGAGTGTCGTTATTTCAAGGAGTATTTATAAAATAGGTATACTGTCCCCATATTTCCTACTCCCTAATCCTCCTGATCTTCGCTCCCAACTTGCTCAATTTATCCTCCATCCTGTCATACCCCCTGTCCAGATGATAGACGCGCAGTACCTTGGAAGTTCCTTCGGCGGCGAGTGTGGCTATGACCAACGCCGCCGCGGCGCGGATGTCGGAACACATTACGGATGCGCCGGTGAAGCGTTCGACTCCCTCGATGTAGATGCTGTTTAGCTTCTTACGAAACTGTGCGCCAAGCCGTATTAGCTCAGGCACGTGAGTGAAGCGTTCCGGGTAAATGGTCTCGGTGAGGATGGAATCGCCCTTTGCGAGGCTCATAAATACCGTCCAGGGCGCTTGCAGATCGGTGGGGAATCCGGGGTAGGCTTCTGTTATAACGTCAGTCGCACAAGGCTTCACGTCGCGAGCATCTATAGTGACCGAATCATTATCTATCTGAATGTTAACGCCCGTTTCGTTGATCTTGTCAAGCACCGTGTACATAAGATCAGCCCGACATTCCTTCAATGTAACCTTTCCGCGAGTCACCGCGGCAGCAAGGAGAAACGTACCCGCTTCGATGCGATCCGGTATAACCTTCCATTTCACAGGCTTTAGATCAACCGGACCGTTTATCTCAACCTGCTTGGATCCTGCGCCGTTTATATCCGCTCCCATCGCATTTAACATATTGGCGAGGTCGATGATCTCCGGTTCACAGGCAGAATTGTTTATCACCGTGGTTCCAGTCGCAGCACAGGCTGCCATCATAAGGTTGCCGGTAGCTCCAACGCTGGAAACGTCCATATTAATGCGCGTTCCCTTCAAGCTCTTCGCTTTGACATTAACATAACCACTCTCTATATAAATATCGCATCCCAAACGTTTCATTGCCTTAAGATGGAGGTCGACTGGACGAGGTCCAAGCGCACAACCGCCGGGCAAGCTGACTTTGGCTTCACCGAAGCGAGCGATCAATGGACCCAATACGTAGAACGAAGCCCGCATTTTGCGTACTAATTCATAAGGAGCTTCCCAGAAGTTGCAATGAGAGCAATCTATAGTCAGCGTCCCTTCTTCAATGCGAACATCAGCTCCTATCACGCGCAACACCATCGCCATAGTGCGAACGTCCTGCAGGTCTGGGATGTTATTCAGCACGGTCACCCCATCCGTTAAAAGAGAAGCTGCCATTAACGGCAGCGCAGCATTTTTAGCGCCGGAACAGGTAATCGTACCACTAAGCGGACGACCACCCTCGACGACGAAATGATCCATCATAGTTTTTTTCCTTAGTTAGAATGTGCTGAGTTCAGAGTTCAACCTTTAGGTTGTTTTTCTTTCCTAAACTAACGGAGTGAATTCTGAACTCAAAACAACCTGAAGGTTGAACTCTGAACTAAAATCCCCGGCTTCATTTCATCAAATTCTCTGCTTGCTCCAATGCTGCATCCGTAACCTTTCCACCGGAAAGAAGCATCGCTAACTCCTGGATGCGTCCGTTTTCATCGAGTTCCTTTATCTCTGATACTGTTCCTTGTTTATCGGGAGCTTTTAGAATCTTATAATGATTATCCGCCAAACCGGCTATCTGGGGAAGATGAGTTATTGCTATTAACTGGCGGACGCTGCTGAGTTTTTTCAGCTTCTTCCCAACCAATCTGGCTATCCTGCCTGATACTCCAGTATCAATCTCGTCAAAAATGACGGCAGCTTCATTATCCGCCGCGGGGATAGCTTCCTTTATAGCCAGTAACAATCTTGAAAGTTCACCGCCGGAAGCGACTTGAACCAACGGCTTCGGTTCAATGCCGGGGTTGGTTGAGAGGTAAAATTCAACTGTTTCTATTCCACGTTCACACACCGGTATTTGGATAAAACGAACCTCAAAGCAAGCATCCTTAACGCCGAGATCCTCCAGGGAACGTATGACGCTTTTCTGTAACTTTTTAGCAGCAATATTCCTCTTTTTACTAACCTTTTGCGCTAAATCATTCCATTCCTTCAGCAGTTTTTGCTTTTTTTCTTCTAATCCGGTGATCTCGCGTCGATTCTCATAACTCGATGACAACTCACTTTCAAGTTTAGCTTTTCTATTTAACGCCTCGGATAGATTTCCGCCATACTTGCGAGTGATACCGGAAAGCTGGTGCTGTCGTTCGCGCAGGCTTTCGAGCTTTCCCGTCTCAAAGATCATTCTCCGCCGCCGCTCGGAAACCTGGTTTGCAATTTCCTTCACGGTGTCTCCAGCGGTAGAGAACTCATCCGTCAACGCTGCTAATTCAGGATCAATATCTGCGAGGTTATTGAGTAATTGCGATGCTTCAATTATAATCGTAACAACTGCTGTATTACTACTGCTGATCAGGTATTCAAACTGCTGTGCATTATTGTGAAATTCTTCAAAATGTTCAAGCCTGCGGACGTCTGCTCTTAACTGTTCATCCTCACCAGGCTGTGGATCGACTGCATTTATTTCGGAGAGCTGAAAGGAAATTAAATCCTGACGTTGTTGGAATTCCTTTTGTTTGCGGGTGAGGTTTTTCAGGCGTCGTTCGAGTGATGAATATCGACCGGCGTATTCCGTCATCTTTGTTCGTTCGTCGTACAAGCCGGCAAACTGATCCAGGAAATCGAGGTGTCGGGTTGGTTCAAGGAGGTGACTGAAGGCGCGCTGGGCGGTGATATCTATTAGTGTTGAGGTTAGTTGCGATAGTTGTTTTATAGTAACGGGACTGTCCTGGATGAAAGCACGGCTGCGACCATTGAATGATAGTTCGCGTCTGATGATGACAGTTCTTTCCGAATCGGAGCTTGCTGTCAATCGCGGTGGATCGACAGCCACCTTCCCCGCTGTCAGCCCGCCGTGGTTGACAGCGGGGAATATAAACTCTCCCTCAACAACCGCTGTTTGCGCTCCATCTCTAACGACTCCAGTCGCAATTTTCCCTCCGACGAGGAATGAAATCGCATTCACAAGCAGAGATTTCCCCGAGCCGGTTTCCCCGGTTATAGCGGTAAACCCGGAATCAAGTATGATCTCCGTATCCCGGAGTAAAGCGAAGTTCTTAACAGTTAGACGAGACAGCATGGAAAGGATGAAGAGTGAAGAGCGAAGGACGAAGAAGGAAGATGTTAATGGTTTTTGGTTTTACTTGATAAAAACTCATAGTAATGCCTAAGATTGTATTTATTGAATCGGTTGCAATTGTTTCAATGGGGACTGTCGGGCTTGAGGAAAATAAGGGGACAGTATACCTATTTTTCAATGGGTTGTCGTTATTTCAAAGAGTATTTATAAAATAGGTATACTGTCCCCTTATTTTCTGCTCGTCCTTCGCTCTCACTTCCAAACTACTGCAACTTTCCCTTGTCCTGCTTGGTTTTTTCCGTTGTAGGTTAGGATGAGGAACACGCCGTTAGCGACAGCTTTGCCGTCATCATTGAGACCATCCCAGCCTTGTCCTGCTTCCTGGTTGTTTAATTTGCGCACGAGGCGACCATCGGGCGTGTAAATGCATACTGAAGCATTGTTAGATAATCCTTCGATAAAGAACATCCTCCCAACGCCGGAGTTGGGATTGAACGGGTTAGGTTCAACTGAAACGCTCTCAATAGTAGCGCCAAAATCTCGATATGGGGTTCTTAAGGAAGCGGTTCCGTTGTTAGTGCCGATGTAAGCCCATCCATTTTCCGGATTAATGGCTAACGTTGTGATAACGGAATCTGGCAGCATACTGGGAGGATCAGTAGTAATTTGATCTACAACCGTAAACAGATCAGGTGCAATGATCATTATACCATGATTGGTACCGAGCCACTTGTTTCCAGCAGGATCGATTGTGATAGCGTTGATTGGTTCGTTGCGAGTATGATATAAATATGTAAACCCTTGTGATGCCGGATTGGGAACGTTAGTGTAAACGTAATAAGCTCCGTCTATAGTACCAGCCCAGATATAACCATCAGGATCCCAAGCGAGACAGCGTGCTTCCGGTTGGTTCAATCCGGGAATCGGACCCCAACTCTGATCGTCGGTAGTATCGCCAGGTGTCCCGTTATCGTCAAAAGCATATACTCCTCTTCCCATTCCGGAAGTGCTTGTGCTGGCAAGCCACTTGCGACCATTTCCATCTATTGCTATCAAGTCAAGATTAGGGTAGTTATTAAACTGTGACCTGTGGAAGTAATGCCATTGGCTTGTATCCGGATTTTGAATAAAGTCACGCGGGATGCAAACCAAAACATTGCCATTATCAGCGCCGCGATTCACTACCCAGATATTACCTTCAGCATCTGCCGCTACCGCCGGTGTCAAAACGTTATAAAGACGACTATTGCTATACCCGATCAAACGCCTGCCTGTTGCTTCAGAATAATTGTAAGCTGCGATTGAATCCAGCGCGCCGTTATCATCAAACATAAACCATGCAATTCCTCCTCCGAATGTTCCAACCCAAACGCCACCGTTTAGGTCTACGGCTATTGATTTATTCGGAAAACCAAAGATGCTCTCTTCAAATGCCGGTTTTGCCCAACTCCGCCACCAGCCGCCATCCCAACGGTTCAGACCGTATTCGCCTCCCATCCTGCCACCGACCATCAAGAGATCGCCGTTTGGTGCAAATGCCATTGCATTTGCTATGTTGGTTGATGGGCTGTTAGGTTGATATCCTGACCAACTATCACCCTCCAACATCGCAATGCCACCGACTTCCGAATCGTTATGCAATAAACCCATCCAGGTGCGTCCTGCGTCATCTCCAACGATAGAAGTTACCCAGTTACGCTCCTTGAAACTGTCCTGTTGTGGGGTATTAAGGTCTTCGATGTATATACCATCCGGTGTAACCACTCGCAGAATATTGTTTGAACATTCCAATCTTGAAGCACTTTTATCTATCCTAAACTGTGCCCAAGACGCAGAAACTGTATCCCATTCAAAAACCCCGCTGTCCGAAGCAGCGAATACCCTGTCTTCATAAACAGCAAGATCGGTGAAATTATTGCCTATCAAGCCGTCAGCAGTCGTATAGTTCTGCCAGGTTAAAGGCGCCGGTGAATTAAGATCGCCTCGGGCAACTCCCTGACTTGTCGCCGCCCAGATATTATCACCTTGAATCACTACGGCGTTAACTGTTTCCTGATCAGGAAATGTGCCTAAGTGAGTATACCTCTCAAACCAGTAATACCGATCCTGATCTGGGAAGAACTTAATTTTGCCTATTCCTATATTTGTTGCAGCATATATTCCATTGCTGCCAATGGCAATATCATTGATTATGCTGATCTCTCTTACTGCGGAGACAGTGTGAGTAATCTGGCGGGTCTCAGGACAAAAACGCTGTAGAATGCGGTTATTCACAGCTATCCATATACCGCCTGAACTGTCTATTGCCAGACGATTAAGACCGGTGCCGTCAAAGCCGTCGATATTTGTGTATGTGTTGAAATATTCATCGTCAGGATGAAAGCCCGCAAGTCCGCCATTGGTTGCGCACCATACCATTCCATTGGTAAATACAACGTCGCGCACTTCGTGCATATCGTTAAAAACACGCCATTGCTCAGCATTAGCGTTACTAAAAATCAATAACAATCCGGTGAGAATGACTATTGTTAACTTCCCACTCCTGCTAATTCTTTGTTTGTTCACTTGCTCTCTCCAGTAGATGCTATGTTTTTATCCGCAGATTACGCAGATTTTACTATCTATATGATAGCATTCTTTTTCGTGACCTTTTTTGGTTGGTGTCAGAGTGGCACGGGCTACTTGTTGCCCGTGTTTCCTTACTGTAAAGAGACACGGGTAACAAGTAACCCGTGCCACACGCAAGAATTCTGAAAAGGTCACCAAGTATATACACTATTATTTATTCAATTTGTATAACGTGTAATACCACTGCTCATCAGCAGTGCCAACCAATCCGCCCGGAACGGGTTCCACCATGATAACTTTATACAGGTCAGGTGAAATGTCAGTTAGTCTGCCCGGTGTTTGAGATTTGTCAATGAAGTAATCTGTCTGTTTCACTTTCAAATACCTGCCGGAAATGATAAGATCATCGAGCGGAATGCCTACCCGGTATGGAATCATTTCGTGTGTAACAAGTCCTTCAAGATCAATAACGTATCGGTCTGAATAGAATCCGATAACCCCAACGTCACCAACTGCAACCGACGCCCCGGATGGAGTTTCGGTTTTAAGCCTTTCGGCTATACGAGTCAGAACTTCTATAGTCGGCTTGAATGCAGCAACATGTGGTAAGGTTACACGTAATGTCAAAAATAATTGTAGAACAATTATAACCGATGTTATAATATAACGACCATATCTCCATAATGTAAGTCTTCTTCGGTATTCCAGCTCATCTAAAATCAAGAACATCAAAATTGTCAACGCCGGCAATCCAATCAAAAGATAGCGAGATGTTATAAACACCCCTTGTGAAAGATAAACAGCCGCGGGAAAAATCGCCCATATCGACAATAACGCTATTGTCCTGATTATACTATCAGACAGTATAAGCTTACGAAACAACAGTATCGTTAATCCAACTAATATAAGCAATATTTCCAGGCAATATGCACTACAAATTATAAGAACGGTTCGTCGCAACCCGAAAATAAAATCGCTGAAGTTCGGCAGCCCAAAACCACCTTTTACAAGAGCAGTGTTTGGAACAACCGTGCCAAAGGTAAAAAGTGCATATATCTGCCACGGCAGGACAACCAACAGCACAATCCCAACTAACTGCAGGGCTTGCTTGATTCCTTCTGTTTTCCACCTGTCCAGACCGAATATAACTGCAATAATAGCAACCTCAGGACGGCAAAGCATAGCAAAACCAAGCCAAACAGCAGCGCTGTTTCGATACTTTAACTGAGCGTTAATGGCAAGAAGCAATAAGAGCGTTGCCAATGTCGCTTCCATTCCTGAAGCTGTCCAGCGCACGAGCCAGACGTTGACAGCCCATATAAGCGTCGCAACGTTAGCTGATTTGTTGGTTAAGCCGACATTACCTGCTAACAACCGGAAAGCAGGAATTGTAAGAGCACCAAATACAATCGCCAGCGTTTTTGTCATCCCGAATCCGGGGCTGAAGATCAGGGACAACAACGCAAGTAAAAGTGTCCATAGCGGCGCTGTGGACCCATAAGTAGGCACATCCGGATTGAAGGCAAATCCGTGTCCCTGAGCTACATTGCGCGCAAACGTCAGATGGATAAAAGCATCGTCAACTATATAGCCGGATAACGGTATCTGCAACGCTAAAAAAGCTATTGCAGCGACCGCAATGTAAATCAGAGTGGTAAGGTTTTTCCCTATCACATTAAAAATAATCTAAATCTTCCGCCAGAGGTTCACCAATTCGATGGCAGCCTGTGCAGCGTCCCAGCCCTTATTGCCGGACTTGGTACCAGCGCGATCAATAGCCTGTTCAACTGTATCTGTGGTAAGAACACCGAAGGTTACAGGAACATTAGCTTCCAATCCAACAACAGCGACACCCTTGGATACTTCAGCTGCAACATAATCGAAGTGCGGGGTTGATCCACGGATGACAGCTCCAAGGCATATCAGAGCATCAAACTTGCCTGAAGCAGCCACCTTTCTCGCTGTAGCTGGTATATCAAATGAGCCGGGTACCTTGACTATGGCATAGTTCGCTTTTCCCTCGCCATGACGGTTGAGGCAATCAATTGCACCTTCCACCAACCGTTGACTGATGAAATCGTTGAACCGGCTGACGATCAAGGCGAACTTGAATCTTTTTGCCGTCAGGTCACCTTCGTAAATTTGGTGATTGCTTTCTTTTACGATGCTTTTTTCTTTTTTCTTTTCACTCATTTATTTTGTTTTGCTTTAGATATGCTAACTTTTATGAACATATTACTGAAGTTTCGCAGTTGTGTTAAATTATCCCCGAAGGGGATCAATGTGAATAGCCACAGGTGAAACCTGTGGAATGGTTGCAAACAGAATCCCCCAATCCTGAAGGGATTGAATTTTATTAATCGGTTATGCCTTTAGCTCAGCCGGAGTAGCGCAGCTTGCTGCGCGCTCGCAAGCAGACACGCATGCGCCACAGTGCAAGAACGCAGCAAGCTTTAACTACTCCGGTATTGTTAAGTGGACGCGCAGCAAGCTTCGCTACTCCGGTGTTATTAGGTTTATGCATTGCTGAGCTAAAGGCATAACCGAATTTTATTATACAGGATGAACAATTGTTCGACCCCTTCGGGGTCGCTATAGGATTTGTAATTTGATTCGGTGGGTTTCACCCACCGTTATTCATATTCTTCCCCTTAGGGGAAGTTATTATCGTCAATGTGAAACTTAAGTTTATTATTCCATTTTTCAAGCTTAAAACCGCTAACCGGTGGATACTTAACATCCGGTTCTGCCATATTCATTTGTATCCATACCTTACCATCGTGCTCTTTATCCCATTTAATTAGGAACTCGTTCGAAGGATAATCCTGGTGCATGGTATTAATCGTTGTCGCTCCGGTCATAAGTGATAGAGCGGCTGCATCTCTTTCGGTTAACCGGACAACTACCAGATCATCAGACTTGACGACTTCCACCCAAGGTGAAATACTACTAATCACAAGATCGTTCTGCGGATTTTTCATCGCATAGATTGATCCAATACCGTTCACAACTAATAGTACCGCTAACATTAGTAAAGCGAATCGCTTCCCTATTCTTTTCAAACCGTCACTGCGATCATAGACAAAACCCATCATTAGAAAGAACAACGCCCAGAACGGCAGCAAATGCTCATTATTTGCAGTAGCGCCAAACAGAACGGGACCCAGTAAAACCACAGGTAAGCAAACTGATGCCAAAGCGATCATGATAAACCAAAATGTTCTTTTATCATCTGTCCCGATTAGGCGGATTCGCTTTACTACCGGAATGAGCGCAGCTATCAATCCTCCAGATACAAAGATCATTAACAGCGTTAATGTCCATACTAATATAAGGTTCATATTCCGGATCATAAATATCTCATCCGAGAAATCTTTCCCGGAAAACGCATTTGTAACAAAGTCAGCAACAACCGGTATACGAAACAGTATCTCAACTCCAAAGAGCGATCTGATTAGACCAACAGCGAACAGGAACGGCGCTTTTATGCTAAAGCCAATCGAGATTGATGGTTTTAAGTATCCAATTAAATAACCAATCGCACCCTGGTTGTTTCCTGTAATGTAATCTACAATATAATATAGGGAAAATATCCCCAGAAAAAACGAAAATAGATAGATACTGCAATTAATTATAACAGATTGCTGCCAACCGCGGCGGGTTGGCAGCGAGAGTTGTAGCTGTCGCACTGCTATTTTTTCCGGTTGCCGCTCCGCTATTTTCTCCCGCTGTCGACCCACCGCGGTTGACAGCATAGTTCTACCACAACGCACAAATATCACATAAACAGCAACAAAAACCAAGGCAAAATTAAAGATATGTGCCGAAACCGACAGAATCGTAAGCAATACTGCAATTAGAATCCGACCAACGGAGACACCTGCCTTTTGTATATAATTTAAGTATCTAAAGAACAGTATCACAGTCAATAATGAGAACACCGCAACTTCTATCTCAGATGACAACCACCAGCAACCGAAGCTTAATCCTGTTGCAATAGTTATCCAACCGGCAGCGCTACGTGAAAGATACATTTCTCGCGAAAGAATGTATAACTGCTGAATTGCAACCGCTCCAAGTATACAGTTAAGTGTTTGAATTACTGCATAGGCGTTTAAGAATCCAACTGCTTCCCATAATTTCCACCAGTAATGTGCGATAATTCCATAGAGCAAATGATGCGGATGCAGCAATTCGACTGATCTACTGCGAGTAAAGTCCATCACCATCAGCCAGGCATCCTCAGCAGGGCAATGTACCGCGGTTCGGGACAGGATGTAAAGGATCGTGAACGCTGCCAAAATTGCCAAGCGATCAAAGTTAGTCGTTATATAAATATATAAACGTTTTATAGTGTTTATTGTTAGACTCGATTATTTTTCGCTAAGTAGCATTACTTTGTTAAGTACGAAGTTCGCGTAGGAAATAAGGGGACAGTATACCTATTTTTATAAATACTCTTTAAAATAACTATAGTTCATAGAAAAACAGGCATACTGTCCCCTTATTTCCCTCAGCCGGAGTGCATAAGCTTGCTTAGGCGTAGTGACGCGAAGCAAGCTTCGCTACCCCGGTATCATTAGATAGTGTTACTATTAAGCAGTCTGGTTATTAAGTATCAAATGCCCCATCTTATCGCGCTTAGTCTCCAGGTAATGCACATTACATTCCGTAGGTTCGATCTCAATCGGCAAGCGCTCGACTATCTCCAGGTCGTATCCCTGCAGCCCGATAAGCTTTTTGGGGTTATTTGTTAATAGGCGCAGCTTCCTGATTCCAAGGTTCTTGAGCATCAATGCGCCGGTACCGTAATTTCTCAGATCGGCGGGAAACCCAAGGCTGGCGTTGGCTTCTACAGTATCCTGACCTTCGTCCTGGAGTTTGTAAGCCATTAGTTTGGCTGAAAGCCCGATACCTCGTCCTTCCTGATTCATATAGAGCAGTACACCTCTACCCACTTTTTCGATCATCTGCATAGCAGAATGTAATTGGTCACCGCAATCACATCGTTCGGAACCAAAGACGTCGCCGGTCAGGCATTCGGAGTGAACACGCACCAGTACAGGTTCACTGCCTGAAACATCTCCTTTCACTAATGCAAGGTGGTGTTCGTTCGTTACACGGTTACGGAAGTGAATTAATTTGAAGCGTCCGTAACTCGTTGGCAGATCAACTTCCACTTCCCGGAATATAAGCTTTTCATCTCGACGACGATACTTGATTAAATCCTGAATAGTAATTAATTTCAATCCAAACCGCTCGGCAACCTTTTCAAGCTGTGGCATACGCGCCATTGTGCCGTCATCGTTTAAAATCTCGCAAAGAACACCTGCGGGGAAAATACCGGCTAATCGAGGCAGATCAACTGAAGCTTCCGTATGCCCTGATCGCTTCAGAACACCACCGTCTGCCGCCCGTAATGGAAAGATGTGTCCCGGACGTGCAAAGTCTTCTGGTGTGGCAGAAGGATCGGTAGCTTTCTTAACTGTTATGAACCGGTCTCGGGCGGAAATCCCTGTAGTTGTTCCTTCGGCGGCGTCTATCGTAACCGTGAAAGCCGTCTCATGCAACGCCGTGTTCTTCCCTACCATTAAATCGAGCTCGAGCTCCTGACAGCGTTCACCTGTTATAGATAAACAGATTAGTCCGCGACCTTTCTTCGACATAAAATTAATAGCTTCAGGCGTAATCTTTTCCGCAGCCATAATAAAATCACCTTCATTTTCGCGATCTTCATCATCAATAACGATAAGCATTTTCCCTTGACGAATATCTTCTATTGCATCTTCAATTTTTGAAATCAAACTTTAATCCTCCAGATGTATTGATTCCCCACCGGGCATAAAGAATTTACTCTCATCAGTGACCTCACTGTCTTTAAAACGGTCAGCAAGCCACCTGATGATTAAATCCGATTCGATATTTACTGTATCGCCCGGTTTCAGATTTCCCAAACATGTATGTTGCAGCGTGTATGGAATCACCATCAGTTTGAAACTTCGAGCGGTTTTATCCGCCAGCGTCAGGCTGACTCCATCAACGGCAACCGAACCTCTCGGCGCCATCAATTTCATAATGGATTCCGGCGCCTCGATAAATATATCAGTAGAACCCTCGCCATATCGAACGTTGGTAACTTTTCCGATTCCATCCACGTGACCTTGAACGATGTGCCCACCCAGACGGTCACCGATGAGAAGAGCTCTTTCCAGATTGATTTGTCTGCTCACCTGCCAGTTACCGACTGTGCTATTGCTGACAGTATGCGCAGAGGCTTCAACGCCGAAACGGTTGCGTTCGAGAGTATTGACCGTCAGACAAACACCGTTAATTGCAACACTGTCGCCCAGGTTCAGGTTCTCTATGACTTTTTCTGCTTTTATTGTTAGTTGAGTATTACCGCTTCTTATCTGCTTTGCAGCGATAGTCCCAACTTCTTCTATTAAACCGGTGAACATTTATTCCTTTTAAAATTAGTGTTCAGAGTGCGCGCTTCAGCGCGTGTTGGTTATATCCCTTATTCTAAAGATTTTACGCTCTGAAGCGCGCACTCTGAACGCTAATTTTACCTTGAAAACCTTATCATCACATCCTTCCCATACCGTTTAACCATACTTACTTCAAACTTCGGTCTTTCTTCCCAGGACTCAGGGATAAATCCATTAAATGGTGATAAACCTTGACCGATTACTGAGGGTGCAACCATAACTGAAATTTCATCTATAACATCAGCCTGCATAAACGAAGACAACACGCCCGATCCACCCTCAATTAACAGCGATTGGACACCGAATTCTAACAAACTCTCTAACAGCTCTTTCGGGTCAATAGTTCCATCACCTCGATCCGGAAGTTTCAGTAACTCTATTCCCGCAATATCATCGACAGGGGCATCTACCGATTCAAACGTTACTAATATAGTCTTTACCGTTTTCGTAGTTTGCGCCAGTTTGCTTTCTTTCGGTATTCCATAGTGCGGTGATATGATAACTCTGACCGGATTAGATCCACTTACATTCCTTACCGTAAGTTCCGGATCATCCTGTCTGACGGTTCCTCCACCTACTAATATCCCATCGTGATCAGCGCGCATTGAATGTGCAAGTTTCCTCGCTTCCAGTCCGGTGATCCATTTGGATTGACCATCTGCCGCCGCCATCTTGCCGTCCATGCTTAAGGCTACCTTTACGGCACACCAGGCTCTACCGCGCTGGCGACTGCTGAAGTATCCTCGGTTGAGATATCGAGCTTTTTCCACTAAAACGCCAACTTCAACCTTGATCCCTGCATTCTTAAGCACGTCAAAACCTTTACCTTTTACACGAGGATCAGGATCGGCTGTTGCTGCTACAACTCGTTTAATACCGGCGTTAATTATAGCAATTGTGCACGGTGGCGTTTTACCTTGAAAACAGCAGGGTTCGAGGTTTACATAGAGCGTGGAGCCGTGGATGTCACCATTTTTCCCAGCTTCAATCGCAGCAACTTCAGCGTGTGGTCCGCCAAAGTAGGAATGATAACCCTCAGATATAACGTTTCCATCGCGATCAGCAATCACTGCTCCGACCACTGGATTAGTATGCACTTTGCCTTGACCTTTCTGTGCGAGTTTAAGGACGCGGCGCATTAATATTTCATCTCGATTAGTAAGCATTCAACAACAAAAAACCCCGATATCGCTATCGGGGAGATTATAGTAGATGCGACACTCCTGTCGCATATTTACCAAGTAGACGTGACACTCTTGTCGCGTATTTACCAAGTAGATGTGACACTCTTGTCGCATATTTACCAAGTAGATGTGACACTCTTGTCGCATATTTACCAAGTAGATGTGACACTCTTGTCGCATAGATATCGCAGGCAGGGATGCCTACTATACTGATTATGACACTCCTGTCGCGTATTATAGGCGAAGTAGATAAGCAGATAACCATTAAATAATAATCTGCTAAATCTGCGTAATCTGCGGTTAATAAACTACGCGACAGGAGTGTCGTAATCATTGACACGCGACAGGAGTGTCGCGTCTACTGTTACCTTCTCCCATCCGGACTTTAACCGTCGGCGCCGGAATTTCACCGGCTCAGTTCCGCATCTGCGGAAGTCACGGGCTTTAACCGCCGGTATGGAATTTCACCACTCCCCGAAGGCAAATATAATTTAATGATTAAAAGAGCGAAATTCAAGCAGAATATTGCTTGTTGTTCGGTGATAACTGTAAAAGCCAGCATCTTTGCTGTCAGATGAGGGCATCTGAAAGCACGCAACTTGATACAGCACACAAGATCCACGTTCTTTGTGCCTTTGTGTCTTTGTGGTGAATAATCACCGAATATAAAGCAACTTACACGTCGCAGAACGTTCCAGGCTGGTGAGTTTCACCCAATAAAGCCCATTAGATAAACCGTTTGACGCAGCGTCAAACGTAACCTGATGTTGACCGGCAGGAAAAACACCATTCGCTAACTGTGCCGCTTCACGTCCACTCAAGTCATAAACCTTTAGTGATATCTCACCGGTTTGATCAAGTCTGAACAGAATCACTGAGGATGAGTTAAATGGATTGGGATATGCGGGGTTAAGTGCAAACTTAACAGGTTGCTGATCGAAATCGCCCGGCGCTGCCTGACCTCCGTTAATCCAGTTCCAGATGTGTCCGAGGAAGACGTCTCTATCGTCTGATCGAACTCCGCCTACAGACTCAATCGGGAATGCGAGTAAAAGAGTCTTGTAGTTATCGGTTTCGTGCTTAATTGCAGCAATGCCTAAATCCTCACCTTCATCGTCGTAATAAAGTACCGGTACGCCTTCTCCCACAGCGTTCAAGGTCGGAGTTACACTCGGAAAACCAGCGCCGTCGCCAGCGCCCAGAAATAGAGAGACGTCATTAAAGTTATCATCGGTATCATAGCCAAGTACATATCTACGTCTAACGTCATCAGCCTCGCCGAGTTCGGCGCAAAGATAGTCTCTGAAAAAATTGCCGTCACCAAAGTTCACGCAAGCTGCCGTGCTTGAGAGAACCAGAGTCCCACCATTGTCGAGGTACTCGGTAAGTGCCTCTACCGCAAATTCGAAGTAAAGGCTCTCCTCGTTGTTGTGACTGTGCCATATCACCGCATCGTAGTGTTCAAGTATTCCATCAGGTAAAGAAACATCATCTGCTATGTTGATTCGGTCAACATACGGCAAATCACCTTCACCGAATAGTTCAGTCATCACTTCAGTTGCTATGTTGAATTCAGCAGCGTCAATCAACAGAATATAGGGCCAATCAACCATAAATTCCAACTCGTAGCTGATCTCCCAGTCATCCGGATCGGAACTGACGGTGATCTCAAATGTTACCGGATGGGGAGTGAAATCATCAGCAACTCTGAAACGAATAGGTGATTCCTCACCAATGACGATATCTCCAGCATCCATCGCACCAGCGCTAAAATTGGCTTCGACGATTTCAATACTTTCGTCGTCACAGGTCAAACTTACATTGGCGTCTTCCACACCAGCAAGGGCTTCAGGCACCTCAATCGTAACAACAATATCAACAGTCTCACCTGGTTCTGCGCGACCATCTCCATTGCCGTCGGCTTCGTCGCTTAACTCCCAATCCGTCATAAAGACAGCGGGAACCGGATCAGAAAAGAAGAATTCTTGCGCCTGATATACTTCACGACTGTCATCCTGAACCCATGCAAGCAGGATCAGGTTGTCTTCCTCAAGTTCGTGCCAGCCGAGTCCTTCCATGTCCTGGGTGAAAGTGAAGACCAACGTCTCATCTGCTCCGATGTGGTTGCGGGGAAATTCCGTTCCATTGGCGTCCGGGATCATCTTGACCATCGCATCGTAATGATCGTTCCAATTGTTGACTGCTCGATATTCGACATATTCTTCATTAAGCGCAATATACAAATTTGCGAAGTCAACGTCTTCTTCAGCAGTAACTATTACAGTAACATACAATACGTCATCTGTAATGTAACCGACAAGTCTAATCATTAATGGCGCTTCGTCCCGCGCTCTACTTTGGATTGAAGCAAGAATGCGGTTCCTGTCGCACACGTCTCCGTCAACATAGAGCGTTGGGACGCTCCTTACGCCGTAGAACTGGGTACGTGTCTGGTTATCCGCCTGATTGTCCTGCCACCAGGGATCGGAATCGCCGGGCCACCAGACATGAATAGCAATCGGCGCAACCAGATCGCCGGCATCTTCAAGCGCCTCGTGCATCATATCAGCGATACCTGCACACGGTGGGCAGGTTGTCGAGGTATAATCTTCAAACAGAACTTTACGCTGATAAGCGAAAGCGATTTCGGTTGCAAACAATCCAAGGATGAAAGCAACACTTATGAATAGCACGGCGATGTTTTGTACCCGCGCTATCATTCTAAATTTCTTTTCCATTTTTCCTTTGCCTCCGGTTTAAGCTGCATAATTAGCGCCTGATCGAAACCCGCCGTTTTCTGGATATTAATCACTTTTTGTCATTCCCGTGAAGGCGGGAATCCAGGATAAACAATGAATTGTCTGGATTCCCGCCTTCGCGGGAATGACAAAAAGGGGGCTTTTCGGTCAGACACTAATCAAATGACAGCGTTTACATTAAGATAATGATAAAAGCAACATATATAATAGAACTAAATTGATTAAAAAGCAATATAATAATTAGTATATACAGAATCAACTCATTTATAACTGCCATAAATACCTTTGGAAAACGTAATTGTAGTTGGTATATTAACGGTTGTAATTCTATTGATAAATAGCATCATCCTACTCCGGAGTGCTCAAGCTTGCTTGAGCGGGTTATAACAATGTTAATCACTGTTCGGGCTCAAGCAAGCTTGAGCACTCCGGAGTAATCGAAGTATATGTTAATTTTCATTCTTTGTTGAGTCGTCCTCAACATGGCATTTCCCTTGAGAATTAAACTTCAGTATTCAATCAAATAAATGAAAACAAATATACCTTTCGAGAAATACCAGGGATTAGGCAACGATTTCATCCTCTTCGATCAATATCACCATCCTGATATCCCCACACCGTCACCGGAAACTATCAGCCAAATATGCAACAGACGATTCGGAATCGGCGCCGATGGTATCTTGTTATTCAGTTTAGATAAAACAGAACATCCTGAAAAACAGGTCAGAATGGTTTACTATAACTCAGATGGAAGTCGAGCAGAAACTTGTTTCAACGGCATCCGTTGTATCGCTCTGCATTCGGTTTTGACAGATGTCACCAAACCCGATGTTCCATTTGACATTATCACCGACGCTGCTGTAATTAAAGCAACCGTTACGCTTAATCCCAATCTCATTCAAATGGAACTTATGCAATCACCGGAGTTTGAAGTCATTGAAGGTTCATTCATATTCAATAAAACCGATGATGATGACGTTGATTCTCCCTTGCCTTTTAGAAATTATGAAATGACCGGCACCAAGCTTATTTTAGGCAATCCTCACTTCGTTGTTTGGTCTGATACCGACGATCTTAATGGTCTGAATGGTGACGTTATTGGATTAGGCAAATTGGTTGAAACAGCCCCCTTTTTTCCTAATGGAACAAATTTTGAAATGGCACGCGTAGTAGGAAAAAACAAGATATTGATGGCTGTCTGGGAGCGAGGATCCGGCAGGACGCTGGCTTGTGGATCCGGCGCTGCGGCAACCGTTTGTGCCGGTGTGGCATCCGGCAAGCTGAAAGCAGGATTGCCCGTTGAAGTTACGATGCTCGGCGGCAAATTGATTGTTACCGTACCGGAATCGTTTGATCAAACTACAGAAAACCCAATTATAATAACCGGATCGGCAGAACACGTATTCAGCGGGAGTATCGATGTTTAAACCAGCAGAACGACTCAATCTACCAGGCTATCCATTTGCGGAACTTGAACGACAGGCAACAGCAATCAAAGCTTCAGGGCAGCCGTTATATGACCTGTCTATCGGTGATCCGGATCTGCCACCTCCGAAGTTCGTGGTTGATGCAGTTCACAATGCTCTGGACGATCCTCGTTCGCATCTTTACCCAAGCAGCCGGGGTGATTACGAAGTCCGGTGTTCGGTAGCACAATGGTTTGAAGGACGCTTTGGCGTCAAACTTGATCCTGACAAGCAAGTTTGTATCATAATCGGCGCAAAAGAAGGATTGGGTCAGATAGCGCGTGCTGTTGTTAATCCCGGTGACATTGTAGCCGTACCAGAGCCTGCTTATCCTGTCTATTCCCGGGCTGGTTGCAAGCTTGTTGATGGGATTCAGCTTGTTCTACAGTTGGATCCCGAGAACGGCTTTCTACCAGATCTGAGTAAAGTAAAGAATGTGAAACTTCTATATCTGAATTACCCCAACAACCCCACTGGTGCGGAAGTTACTGATGATTTCCTCATGGAATTGGGTAAACTTGCAAACGCTAATCCCGAAATGACATTGGTATATGATATGGCTTATAGCGAGATGTGTTATAATCGTCCTGCAAGATCAATCCTCGAATTCACCCCTAATGCCATTGAATTTCATTCCCTGTCCAAAATGGCTTGCGCCACAGGCTACCGTGTCGGTTTTGCTGTTGGGGATCCAGACAGAATCGCCGCTCTTATCAGAATAAAAGAAGAGATTGACAGCGGTGTGCCATTACCTTTTCAGAAAGCTCTATCAGCTATGTTAGATTCTTTTAAAGGCAACAAACCACCGACAGAATTATTAGAATATCGCAGGATTTTCAGCAACCGGAAAAGGATGTTATCCAAAGCGCTGGAGGAACATGGATTTTACATATTCAGGTCGCAAGCTACGTTTTATGTTTGGTTTAAGGTTGGAGATGATGAATTGCCATTTATTTCCAATATGTTGAAGCAAGGTGTATTACTTACACCCGGATCCGGATTCGGCAATGCAGGCAAAGGTTGGGTAAGAGCATCTGTAACCTCACCGGATGAAGTTATCCAAGGCGCCATTGAAATTATAAGGGAAGTCCTGTAGCGCTGGCATCTTGTCGGCAATCCAGCTACAGTCGGCGAGGACGCCTGTGCTACAAAACACAAACTGTCAACCGCGGCGGGTTGACGCAGTGAGGAAACTCTGTGTCCTCTGCGCTCTCTGCGGTGGAAAAAAAGAATGAAAGAAAATCATAACAAACGAATACGCCTGAAAAAGGAACTCGGTCAGTTTTTTCTGCGTGATATATCTATTGCCAACCGGATTGCTTTATCTGTTCCGACCGAACCGTTAGTCGTGGAGATCGGTCCCGGAGACGGCGCTCTGACGAAAGAATTAATCAACACCGGACATAAAGTTATCGGTGTTGAACTGGATAGGGAAATGATCGGTTTGCTCGAACAGCGATTTGAGCACAGGCGGGATTTCAGACTCATCCATGGAAACATCCTGAAGGTCGATTGGGAAATGATTGCTGAGAAAGCCGATAGGTTGGTTGTTGCCGGTAATCTACCATATCATTTAACCAGTCCGATTCTGTTTAATGTTTTTGAGATCGTCAGGAAGGGGAATAAGAGTTATGAGTGTGCGCTTCAGCGCGTTTCGACTAACCCAAGTATTCCAAAGACGCTATGCACTGAAGTGCGCACTCAGAACTCCTATCTTCAAGAAAATGTAAGAATTGAGGAAATGGTGATAATGGTTCAGCGCGAGGTAGGAATCCGACTGACTGCAAACTCAGGTTGTCGTGATTGCAGCGCATTAACCTTATTGACCAGATATCATGGCACACCGGAATATCTGTTTACCGTTCCCTCTGATTGCTTCAGACCAATGCCTAAAGTTGACGGCGCCGTAATTAAGATAGTATTTCATCAAGCAGATCAATTTCCTGATGTAGACTATAACGAGTTCCGCCGCATAGTACGCGGATCTTTCGCCCAGCGGCGTAAGATGATGCGCAATGCTCTTGGTGTTATTAAAGACCTGCCTGAAGGATGGCGGGATCTGGATTATGATTTTAGATTGCGTCCGGAAGCTTTTTCTTTCGATGATTTCGTGAATCTGACAAATGATCTTCAGAGATTAAGTATATAGTCGGACTTGTCTTAACCCCGACTACCGTTCAACAAAATCAAGCTGAACAATGTCTTCATTACAATCCAAACATACTCATATCCCGTTAGATCCTAACCGCTGGTTGGAATTAGTCGAAACCGGCAACCAGGACGACCTCAGACGGGAACTGATAAATCAGCATCCAGCGGATATTGCGTTCATCATTGAACAATTGCCTTATGAGCTTCAACGGCAGCTATTTGATCTGGTTGAACCGGAAGCTAAACCTGATGTTGTAGCTGAACTTGATGAACAGGATCAGGTGCGCCTGATCGGTAAACTTCCAACGGATGAGATCGCTGCTATAACTGGAGAACTTGACAGCGACGACGCTGCAGATCTGCTTGGTGTTTTAAAAGACGAACAGGCTGCATCAGTATTAGACCACCTTGATGATGAAGACCGGACGGAACTCATTGAACTTATGGCTTATGATGAGGACTCTGCCGGTGGTATTATGGCAAAAGAGGCTCTCTCGGTTCCTATGGATACCAGTGTTGACAAAGTCATAAATCATTTGCGTACTATTGCTTCGGAAGTTGGGGATATATACAGTATTTATGTTATTGATAATTATAAACATCTTAGAGGTTACTTATCACTTAAACGATTGATCTTGTCTCAACCAGATCAATTAATAAGTGAAATAATGAAAACAGATATAGTACCGATCAACGTTGTAATGGATCGAGAAGAAGTAGCGGAACTATTCCGTAAATATGACTTGGCTTCTGCACCGGTAGTAGACGATCAGAATCGCTTTTTAGGCAGAATTACACACGACGACATCCTTAATATAATGGTTGAAGAAGCTGATGAAGACATTGGGCGTTTATCAGGACACGTTGAGTTCGATCCGGGTGAAAGATCAGTATTTCGCAATCTTAAGCACCGTCTTCCCTGGTTAATGTTGGGATTGCTTGGTGGATTGATTGCCGCACGTATGATAGCTTATTTTGAACCCCAGTTATCCAGTATTACAGCTCTAATTTTTTATCTGCCGTTAGTTGCCGCAATGGGTGGTAATGCCGGTATTCAAACGTCGTCGTTGATGGTAAGGGGATTCGCCACCGGTGAAATCAGTGATTTCGCAATGTCGGCGCGTATCTTCGGGGAATTGGGAGTTGCTTTCTTGTCGGGATTATGTTGTTCCGTTATACTATTCTCCATTACCTGGTTCTGGCAGCAGAATATCATCCTGGCGTTGGTTGTATCGCTCTCTGTTATGGCAGTAATCTTCCTGGCTGCTATTGTAGGAGTTCTTATACCATTAGTATTAAAGAAATATGGACTTGACCCAGCATTAGCGACAGGACCTTTTATAACTACTGCTAACGATATTTTCGGTTTATTAATATATCTTGGAATTGCATTGTTATTCTTGGTTAATCAATAATCATTATAGCTAATTATGACTATAACAGCTTGACTATAAAACACAAAGATGTTATATTTCAAGATTATGAAAATTCGCATCGAAAATCTTAGAGATGGATCAAATCATTGGGAAGAAACCGTCGCGCCAGATGAGCTTGAGTTAGATACCAATTCCTTTAAGGAAATGGTGAAAGTAGAACTCGATATTGAGAAACGTTCCGGCAAGATTACCATATCTATATCTGTAAGTTCCAACGGCAGTTATATATGTGATCGTTGTGGTGAGGAGTTCAGTAAGAAAATCAGCGACAAGTACTTGGTTGTATTTATCAAACGCGAGAGTCCGTTACCCGAAGAAGCCCCTGGGGATGATCTAAGGTCATATCAACCAGGACAAAGGGAGCTTGATATTACAACTGACGTTAGAGACGCAATGTTGCTGACTATGCCGCTAAAGATGCTATGTAAAGATGATTGTAAAGGACTATGTTCAAAATGCGGTGCGAATTTAAATTATGATGAGTGTATATGTAAAACAGGGTAGGACAGACATTCCTACCTGTCAAACTAAATAAATTCAGAGGTTTACTATGGCTGTACCCCAAAGAGGAACATCCAGATCAAAACGAGATATGAGACGCAGCCATCACAAAGTTACGAAACCGTCGTTGATGGAATGCCCGAATTGCCATAATGTCAAGCTTACACATACCGCTTGCCCAAGCTGCGGTTTTTATAAAGGCAGACAGGTGATTCGTCCGCGTGAAGCTTAATAAATCCAGTAGTCGGTGTTAAAACAACCCCGACAACGAAATTTGTAAAAAATTCTGTTAAGTTGAAAATTGCACTCGACGTCTTCGGAGGAGATAATGCGCCTGAAGCTACTGTTGAAGGCGCTATGCTCGCTGCCGGTGAAGCATCGCAAAACGGATATTCAGAACTCGAGATAATCCTACTGGGAAATAAGAAAGCTCTCGAAGAGACCCTTCCGGAAACCTTACCGGCTAACGTCAGTGTTTATGATATACCAGTTAAATCGAGACCGAGCGACGACGATCCGCATGTCAATGGAGACGACCCTGATTCGCCTATTCGCACTGCGTTGCGTTTGCACAGCAAAGGTCGGTTTGATGCTGTTGTCTCCGCTGGATCAACGGGCGCTCAACTCATTGCGTCCTTAATTGAACTTGAGAAAATCCCTGGCATTAACAGACCGGCAGTTGGATCTTTTTTACCGACAGCTAACGGCAAGTGCTTTCTTATTGACATCGGCGCCAGCTTGGTAGCCAGCCCGCATCATTTGGTTCAGTTTGCTACAATGGGGCACGTATACGTCCGTGAATTACTTGGAATTAACGAACCGCGTATTGCTGTATTAAACGTTGGTCATGAACGTGCAGTCGGTGAATTGAATTCTATTGAAGCATATCGTTTGCTTTCCGAAAGCGGATTTAATTTTACAGGTTTTGTAGAAGGTAATGATCTTCTATATGGCGCCGCAGATGTTGTTGTAACCAATGGATTCGTCGGTAATGTTCTATTAAAATACACTGAAGGTATTCCAGCGCTATTGAAAAGAATTCTACCGACTGATGGTTCACCCGATTGCCTTGAATCTATTGAAAAACAGTTGGATTATCAGTTGTTTGGCGGTGAGCCGTTACTCGGTGTCAAAGGAGTGTCCATTATTTGTCATGGCGCATCTACCCCGCGAGCAATCGCATCCGGGATTATGCAGGCAGCAAAAATGGTTCGCTTGAAAATACATCAGAAGCTTGAGACCTTCCTGGTGACCAAATTTGACAGCTACTTTAGCCAGGTAAAATATCTACGTTCTTTCAGACGTTCTTTCAGACTTCCCGACAGGTTCAGTTTCAGAGATAAGGACGATTCAGGGAAGTAATAATAAGTTTCGGTTATGCCTTTAGCTCAGCCGGAGTAGCGAAGCTTGCTGCGCGCTCGCAGGCAGATACGCATGCGCCACCGTACGAGAACGCAGAAAGCTTTTCTACTCCGGTATTATTAAGT
>JAVCDD010000001.1 GCA_030765125.1 Candidatus Hatepunaea meridiana | reverse complement strand
TTGAAACATTAAAAGTTCCGCGTAGGGGCCGATTTATCGAGCCCTTTTGCATAAGTAGAAGGGGCTCAATAAATTGGCCCCTACGCGAAATTCGCACTTAACAAAGTAATGTTAACCACTGTGAAATAAGTGGAGGCGGGTATAGAGACGAATTTGAAGGTGATTTAGGTTTAATAAGATTGGTATCTACAAGACCAAAGCTTCATTGTTTTGACACGAAACTGTTTGACAGTCGAGATCATGGAATATATATTCAAAGAGAATGTATAGGTCCAAATATCACGTGTGAATTTTGTAAATTTTACAATCCTGAAGATCCTTTATCACCAATTCAAGGATCGGGAATAGCGTTTGGTAAGGAAATTGGACCCAACGCTATTGTAAATCTAATAAATGATACGGAACTCAATTATTGTGGTGAAAACGGATTTGTTTTCCCTTTATTATTAATGACACTGAATTTGTCTGTTGAAAATAGTAGTATTTCCTTTAACGGGAAATCCGGAGTACATATTGCATGTACCCCAAGTGAAAATTTAGGTCTTGGGATAACCCTTGATCACGCAGTAGTAAATGGAAATGGTAGTGAAAATAAAGATACAACTGGCTTAGGTGTTTCTGTAAGTTGGGCACTTAAAGGAGATCCTAGAGATCCTGAAAATAATAATGTAACAGTCGGAACGTTTAGTATTCATAGCAGTCAGATTATTAACAATCACTCTGGTGGGGTACGTGTATTTGCGGCAAATTTCGTATTAGATTTTAGAAATAGTGAGTTTCGTTCAAACGGAACTGAATTAACGGATCGTCAGGTGATGGCTGATAATGAATATAATTTATATGCACGAAGGTTTGGTTCCGGAATATATATTTGGCAAAGTTATTACAGCAGTAGCGAGACCATACTTGATAACCAAATTACCGACAATGGACATGAAGGTCTATTGTTATTTCATCGTGATGTTTTTCATGTACGATCAACTATTAGAGGAAACTTTTTTCAAAATAATGGTACAATATTCGATGTATTCAATTATGAAGATATCGATTTAAATGCTATGCGAGAGGGCGCAAATGTGAATCTAATTGGAAATCTTAATAATGTACAACTATCAAATAACTTTATAGATGGCGGTGTTTCAGGTGTTGTATTTGATCGTGTTCCATTTATTAATCAAGAATTTGTTCAGAGTCACATGCTTCTTGAGAACACTCGGATGACCTCCAATATCCAAAAGAATGCCCATGTCGGGTTTGTTATGATTCGTGTACATGAGGAAGGACCTCCTTCATTCGGATATAACAACATTTTCGCATATAATGACTTTGCCGGCGCATACATACTCGATGAGTTTCCTGGTAATAGATTGTGTAATAACATCTTTTACCATAACGGTATTATCCAGAATGAAAGCTACGGAATTACAAATATACACGAAACCGCACCGATATATGAGTGCAACCTTTTTTATGAAAACGAAATAGATTTCTCAGGTTGTGGCGCTTCTCCTCGAATTGAGGGGGATCCATGCTTTGTAAATGACCAGTCTGAAGAACCGAATGGTTGGCAGGTTTGGTGGAATTCACCTGTAATTAACCGCGGTAGAAATACAGACCCCAGAGGTCCAGAATTTATCATACCCGATCCAAATCTTCGACGAGTGATAGAGGCAGCAGAAAACTCTCCATTGTTAGAAGATGACTTTATTGTTAATATGGACGGATCAGATAATGATATTGGAGCTTATGGCGGTCCTGAAGCTATTTGGCCCATTGATGAAAACGGCGCTGGTGTAAAACCCTTGGATTGGGATCCCTATTGCAAAATCGATGAGGATCATACTACATTAGAAGCAAATTTGTACCCACCTGTGGGTTGTTTCATTGATTATGGTGACTGGCATTATGATAATCACGATGGGCGTTTTACGTCACTTGAAGCCGATTATTATAGAGCTTATGCGGATTACCAAATCCCTATGTTTGCACCGCTTCTGATTGACAGTGGAGTTTATATTGATAATCTATCAGAAGTAGATTTCACTATCCGAGGCAAGATAGGATGCGGTAAAACACTTCCATTTCCACCAGTTGAAGAACCTGACGAAGATCAGTGGGTATTCTTTACTGGATATGAAAATGATAATGGTGTAATCGAGTACTGGCGTGGAATAAGTATGTATAATCTTCTCCTATCTCAGGATAACTACTTTAATTTGACCTATGTTCGTAATTGCATTAGCAAGGGATTTAATGTTCTGTTTTCGAATAGTGTTGCGGATGGTGAATGGGTTGAATTCCAGGATTGCTCCGTTTCTGACTGCGGTGATTACGGTTATTATATCTACGATTCAGATGTTAAAATATTTGGCTTCGGTTTTTATGATGATGGTAATGGTGATGATATAATGAGAGATAACGAAGATGACGAGCATTTCTTAGATTTTCGAAATAGAGTCAGAACCGTTGGTATTGAAGGTACAGGCGTCGGAATATTTGTTTCACTTACTCAGATAAATAAGCCAACTCAAATTGATGGAACAGTAGTTCATGATTGCGGTACAACCGGCTCGCCAAGTACGCATACAGGTATACGATTATATTTCAATGAATCCTTTATGAACGATGTAACCAGTACGCGAAATGGATGTACAGGTATTATTTTTGATTTTGCTGATTTATCTGGAACATATACAGAAGAAGAAGAATTACCCGATGTCCAAGAGATGGAAGATCACCCTCTTTTGTATTCACATCTAAACGATTTCTCGCGTAATGGTCTCGATTATAATCATGGGGGAGCCTATCCCGGTTATTGTGGCGCAGAAATCTGTCTTTATTTTTCATCTTATCCGATAATCAGGCACTCAAATATATCTGATTTTGATATTATTACCGGTGAGACCAATGACTTTAGGCAGCTTCTTTACAAAAGTTCCGGATCAAATTCGGGTGACTTAAATGCAACTGATAATTTCTGGTTCTATTTGTCGGATTTAGATATTTCTTCTCACATAGACGATGGACATTGGAATAATGTTGACTTTTCCAATTGGGCTCAGTCTCATATAACTGATTTTGATGTATCTCGATATAATTATGGTTGTTCTCTATTCAATAGTGGTGAATATCATCAAGCGATTAGGATATTTACTGAAGCAGCTATGAATGACGAAAACATTCCTTGCGCAATGAAATCGCTACGAATGATTATTCCGTGTTATATGAAACTTGGAAACGACCTTAGTAGAGCGCGTGAATTCTTTACTAATCTTATCCGCAGAAACCAAAACCAACATTTAGCTCTTGAAGCTAACTTGTTAATACCAATCAGTTATGCGAGAGAAAACAATTTTGAGCGAGCATTAGAGTTATTTAATGAAATGTCGGAAAACGAGAGGAACGTAGCGCTCTCCATTGAAGCCAGACTTCAATACCTTATGCTCCGAGATGCTCTTAATCGCCTTAATGATGAAGCAGATTCTTATGATTATTCAATTGGTAGAGAAATAATTGAGCTCTTTGAATTAAAAGATGAAGAACGATTTGGGGTCGGTTACTCTATGGAAATTCCTGATAGGTTCGTTTTAACCTCAGTATATCCTAACCCATTCAATCTTTACACACGGATCAACTTCGAAATTCCTGATAATGGTATGACTCGTACAAAGGTCTTTGAATTAAATGGTCGCGAGGTTTCGAGTACGCCGCCTCATTATACAAATGCAGGTTACCATTCTTTTCACTTGAACGCAAAGGGATTGGCGTCAGGTACGTATTTAGTAAAAATATACTTCAATAATCAGGTTCAATCTTCTAAAATCTGCTTGATTAAATGATTTATTAACCCGACTTAGTATACCCCTTTGTCATTCCCTTGAAAAACAAAGTTTAGAGTTCGACCCTTAGGTTGCTTTTCCTTCTCGAACTAACGGAGTGAATTCTGAATCCAACACATTAATGTGTGAACTCTGAACTCTATTTTTCAAGGGAAACGCCATGTCGCGAGCGACTCAACCAAATATGAAAAATAACTTTGTCATTCCGGCGAAAGCCGGAATGACAAAGTTATTTCTAAAGGGAATGACAAAGTGGTGGTTTTCGGTAAGGCGCTATTTAAATATCTGGTCAATATAAATCAATTCTAACATCAAATCTTGGTCGAAATATGCGTATTTGGATAAATGGGATTCTATATTTTATCCTGGCGTTTGCGAGTTGTTCCCTGGCGCAAAATGCTGGAGGTATTTCTCTATTGAGTGAAATGTTCATAAGATCTGGATCTGGAAATCTTAAAATGTATGAGAATTACTG
>JAVCDD010000343.1 GCA_030765125.1 Candidatus Hatepunaea meridiana | reverse complement strand
CAGATTTTCTGGATAAGAGCCCCTTTTTGTCATTCCCGCGAAGGCGGGAATCCAGGAGAAACAATAAGTTGTCTGGATTCCCGCCTTCGCGGGAATGACAAAAAGGGGACTTTTCGGTCAGGCACTAGTTAGAGAAGAACATAGTGTGTCATTTTTTTTCGGTTTTTGGCGAAATATTATTTTCAGTGAAAATATGGTTTTTTCCGGTAGAAAATTAAACCACGATCGACCCCTTAGAATGCCTATACCGTGGGGAATAGCGCCGCCCAGCAATAACTTCTGGCTTATCGCTGAAATTCAGGAAACCGGAGAACTCGTTCAATGTGCCTACAATCTTGATAGTAGATATTATACTCCAGTCTTTGATGAAAATGGAATCTTTACAGGTTATGGTTGGGCAGATCAAAGGATTCTTTCCTGGTTAACTATTGGCAGTTACTGGAACCCGGATCCGCCTTATCTATGGCTGTACTATCATTATGATGCATCGAGAAATTTCTTTTATAGAGCCACTGTACCAGAAGGTATTACGATTAAACTTTACTTTGGGTGTGACTTCATTGCGGTTTCCGGTTTAGGCGAACGAATTTATGGCGTCGGTATGGATAACAACGGAATAGTATGGGATAGCTGGGATGATTATTTTACTTCTATTAATGGCGCTGTAATGGGCGTCTGGGCTTCTTCTGATACATTTACCGTTGAGGATCCAAATCCACCCGATATTCCCGGACAACCTCCACCTAGTGAACTGAAATTCGTCGAATACCTTATGATTGAAGGCGAAGACACAGTAGATGGCGAAGACTGGCTGCCGGAACCCGGAAGCAAGATTGGTTTGAAGTTTACCGCAACAGACGCAAATGGGATTGATGAAAACAGGATTGTCTATGAAATCTTCGATATAACCACATGGCAGGGAGAAACTATGAACACCCCCGTCGGCGCTCCATTTCCAAGAGCAACCGGTACCGGCACACATTTCGACTTTTCTGTAGACAATCCAATCCTCGAACAAGGTCCGAAATATACAATAACTGTGCATGACTTTGATTTATATATGGATGATCTTGGAGGCGGTTGGGGTCCTGACCGACCTCAGGCAGGAACGCCGGTTTCCATACGCCGCTATACGGTTGAGCGAAATGAACTTGTCAAGGAAGATATACCCTGGTTGACCGCCAAGGATTATGCCGCCCATGCGGTTGTTATGCCGCGCTGCAATTGTCCTGAACGGCTAAGACTTAAATACGAAACTTCAAAGTATTATGATGGAGCCCCCCTCTGGGCGGTAACCGTACCACGCGATTATGACGGCTACCAATTAACAGGTGTAAACAGAGGCGACTATATGGCGGATGCATGGGAAGAAGATATGCTTGGAGTTGCGCTGTATGACCAAAAAATCATGGAATTTAATCCTTTTTACGACATCCATACCGATAGTCTCGGCGAAAGAACTTTTGTATTTGCTGATAGTGATACACTACCGATAGGACGTAATATCAAAGGGGATCGCCTTTCTAATTGGGAGGAATATCGTGGATTTGAATTGACAGGAGATCCGGACTCGGCGTATTATGCACAACCTAAGCATATCAGGCTGGATCCTAATCGTAAGAATGTGATGGTAAGCTGGCGAGAGAATGAATTGCAACCGGAAGTAGCTGCTAATATTCCAGCATGGCTCGAACTTCTGAGCAATCGAAACAATGATAGTCTTAACCTTGAGATTTATTTTATAAAAACATATATAGATGAAGATATGCGTTTTAATAAATTGCGATGTATCAATATGCATCAGTTTGGAGCCTCGTTTCCGTATTATGGCGTTGAGCGTGTTACTATTCGACCTTCCAATTTCTTGCAGAATGCAGTTACTTGGTGGGAAGTAAATAATGCAGAACGAGATTGGTTGTTAAATAGTAAGGGAATCGTTTTACCTGGATCAGACATTACTGGAATTAGTTGGACTGTAGGAAATCGTTATGGTTTTCAAACACCAGAGTACCATAGTAGAATTTATATAGTTTATTCAGAAATAAGCAAATGGAAAACAGAACCATACTATACTGCCAATGATAGCTTATGGGAAGCAGATAGAGATAGTTTATTAAAAAATGAAATGTCTCATGAGTTTGGTCATTCAATAGGTATGAATGATGTATGGGAGAATTTCATTATGAATCACGAACCGCCCATTGATTATAACAGCGGTCAGTTTTTCCCAAATGCGAATTACGTACCAGATTATTCAACGGTGGATCAACAAATGATATCAGTGAGGCCTAAATAATGAAAATCAAGATTTATCTTTTATTCGTTTTGCTTTCACCCTGCATATTTCTCAACATAAAAGCTCAAACAGAACCAGAATACCATCCACAAAGGTATTATTCCGAGTGCTGGCTTGGCGAAGGTTCAAGTTACGCAAGTGACATAAAACCTGATACCGGTCTATTTGCAATAATAGATATTGGATCAAATGAACCGGTTGCCGGTTATCCTATGCATTCCGGTATTGTTACGGGCGTTTCTGATACCGTTACGCTTTTTATTAAGTTATTTAATCGAAATTCCGAATCCTTTGATATCTCTTCACACCAACCGGAAAACTGGTTTGTTCCTTTACTCTATGAATCAAATGCAGATGTTAGAAAGTTCAAGCCTATCTCGGAAATTCCCGAATCTGAATTCATATTCTTGGGTTGGTTCGACTGGCATTATGAAAGTGTTTCAAAACCATCAGTTATCCCATATAGCGGTAACGATAACGTCAGATATCATCTACGGTATTATGTATGGAACCTGCCAGTCGGTCGTTATAGGTTATTGATGAAGAAAACCGATCAGGCTCCGGAAGAATTTCGCATCCTAACTCGATACATATCCACTGTCTGGATTAAGAAGCCTATGAATCTCACCGATACACTTAACGCTTTTGCCGCTTGTGTTTATCGGGCGATTTCTATTAGCAATTTCACTGCCGCATTATCCTGGACAGACAGCATCTTCGCATATAATCCTACTTCGATAACAGGATACAAATTGCAAACAGCAATATATTATACCTTAGACGACAGCCTTGCAACAATAACAGGTTTTGATTCAACTCTTGCAATTGCAGATAGATATGGTGATCCGGCTCTACCGGATTCTGCAGATATGAATAAATGGGAAAGGATATGGTTGCAGGATATAATTAATTCTACAACCTATGCCAGATGGATGTTTATCACTGGCACCCGCAGAATTTTCCACTAACATTTCCGAATCTGAAACTCAGATTGTAGATGAAGGCATTCAATAGGAATGAACCATCTTGATGATGACCACATAATGCAGGAGTTTGCACCAATTCTTACAACTCCCTTTCTTCTAAACTCAGGTCAATTTTTCTGGGATCCAAACTTCGTAACCGACTTCTCTGACGGTGACCGTCAGATGATAACAGTGAGGGCAAGATGACAAACAAAAAATACATATTACTTTTTTTATTTCTTTTTCTTTCCGGCGCTGTCCTGAGCATTATCGGACAAACACCACCACCCTACAAACAAAGAAGGTATCGTTCTGAGTGCTGGATGGGAGAATATCGCTGTGGTAATTATTTATCAGATATAAAGCCGGATACCGGGCTATTTGCAATCGCCAGTCCCTTGTATAATGAACCGATGAATGGTTACCCGATGCATTCCGGAATAGTGAAGGGGGTTTCAGATACAATTGTACTGGTGGTTGAAATTTTTAACCGAAATGAAGACCCCTATAATATATCTTCATATCAGCCGGATAATTGGTTTGTACCTGTCTTATATGAGACCGGCGCCGATCCTCGCAAAGATTTTCCAATTGCAGATACTTCTAATTTCGGATACAGCTTTGAATACTGGAATGACTGGCATTTGCATATTGTTACTCAACCTTCCGTTATTCCGTATAGTGGTAACGAATACAGCCTTAAGTATTATATTTGGGGGTTACCTTATACCGGACGTTATCGCCTGATGATGAAAAAGACAGATCAGGCGCCGCCCGGTTTTCGCCTGTTAATGCGACAAATTCCTGAAGTATGGATCACGAAACCTGTATCAGTAATCGATACAATCAATGCTTATGCCGGATGTTTCTGGAGGGCAAGGTATAGTGGTAACAACAACGCAACCTTAGCCTGGACAGACAGCATATTAGCGCTTAATCCATCATCAATTGTGGGTTATAAGCTGAGAACGTCTGCTTACGCAGGCTTAAGGGACAGCCTTGCAATGATTACAACGTTTGATTCGACACTCGCCATTCTTGAAAGATACGGTGATCCACTTGTCACGGATACTTCCGAGTGGACATTCTGGGAGAAAATATGGTATGAAGATATGTATAATTCTTCGAAACTGGCGAGGTACCGGCATATTACCGGGGATAGGCGGGTTTATCAGTAAAGTTACTATTGTTAACGATGACCTTAATTTTACTTTATAAATATCAAACCTTACTCTGCACCCTTATATCACTTTCCTGCCTGTTTGATTATGCTATATGCCAGACTCCGCCAAAATTTCATCAAACCCGGTATTATCCTGAATGCTGGATTGGTGAAAGATATATTAGCAATTATTTATCTGACGTTATGCCGGATACCGGATTGTTCGCTATCGCTGGTATATCCTATAATGAGCCTTCATTCGGTTACCCTATGCATTCGGGTATTGTAAAGGGGGTTTCCGATACGGTTATGTTGGTTGTTGAGATTCTAAATCGGAGTACTGAGCCTTTTGACATATCATCATACCAAGCGGATAATTGGTTTATACCTGTTGTTTACGATGTAAACCTTGACCCACGGAAATCAAACCCTATTGCGGATACTTCCGGATTTGGATACAGCTTTGAGTTCTGGTTTGACTGGTACCAACGAATTGTATCTCAACCCGAAGCGATTCCTTACTCAGGTGATGGTAATTTAAAATACTACCTTGTATACTACGTTTGGGGACTTCCTTTCACCGATCGTGTCAGGTTAATGATGCAAAAGACCAACAACGCTCCACCTGGCTTCAAATTGCTTATACGTCAGTCAAGTAGTTTATGGATTGTGAAACCGGTTGATCTTGCAGATACTATTAATGCTTTCGCTCACTGTTTCCATAGAGCGCGGGGGTTCCAAAGAAACCTAAGCGCTGCCTTAGCCTGGACAGACAGTATACTTGCGCTTAATCCATCATCGATAGTAGGGTATTCTCTGCGAAGTTCAGTTTATTCCGCACTTAAAGACAGTCTTTCAGTAGTTACGGCGTATGATTCTACTATTGCCATTTTAGAACGTTATGGTGATCCGGTATTGCCGGATTCTGCGGATATGAATTATTACCAGAATTTATGGTATGACGATTTGATTAAATCCACAAAGTTCAAAAGGTGGAATCGCATTACGGGAACCCGAGGTCTTTATAGGTAAGTTGTATCTGAAGAGTAGCCTGAATTTCCTGATTTAGCCTACTTAGCGCCTATCCTAAAAGCCCCACTTTTATCATTCCAGCTTTCGCTGGAATGATAAAAAGAGGGTTTTCGACCAGACACTATTTAATCAATGTAACCTTCATTTGTGAGTTACATCCTGCCGCATCAAGATTAATTATATAAATGCCACTCGAAAAATCCGAAGCATTGAATATTGTTGTATGTATACCAGCCGTTCGATTACTGCCGACAAGCTGTGCGACATACCGTCCTTCGATATCATATACACTTAAATTGACTTCGGTCGCTGCAGGTAAACTATAGCTGATGCTCAATCTTGAGTTAAACGGGTTCGGATAGGCTGAAACAATCGCAAACTCGTTTGGCAGTTCAAACGATTCGGTCAACCTGATTACCGATAATGCGTCCTGATTATACACGTCCTTTCCGGATAGTAACGTATAACCAACCGGACTCAGATTGCCATTTTCAAGTAACCTGATTTCGAGAGGATCATCTTCAATTGCACCATCCACTATATCGGTTGTCAAATCATCACCCCAAACCGCGACACCACAGACTCCATCCTGCAGCACTCCTGATCCGACCATAATACCTGATGCGTATACACCAATATCACCTGTCATTGCCGGATCAACAATAACTAACATGCTCATATTTGAGCCAGTCCGAGAATGAACAGGTAATAAACCGGGCTCAGTATAGACGGATTGCTGATGTATGATATTGCCAGGGATACCTTCCTCACGCTCAAATACATAGACAAGTTGACTGTTTTCGTCAACATTCACAAAATATCCCCTTCCAGCACGCATATCGCCCATATTACTGTAGTCCCAGGCGGGGATGTAGAAATTGCCATAGCCGTCCTTGGCTATAACCAGGTGATCCTCGATGCGGGATAGGGCAAGTGTTGCTTCTATCGGAAAGTTTGGATAGTAGGAAATAATCTGCCAGCCACTCTCAAGATCTATCGGTTCCTCGCGCAGCACCGTCCAACCAATCAACCTTAATTCAGCATTATTGCGCATCTTGACCTGATAACCTTCATTAACAGACCAACCGGGAATATTG